>CAMCSJ010000010.1 GCA_945878005.1 Rickettsia typhi
CAAGGATCATACCATTAAGAACAGAATTTATAAAACTCTTCGCGAATTGGAGAATGCGGTTTGTAAATTCGTTAGAGCATTAACGCCAGAAATTATTAGGAGTGTTTGTGGGGTTAATTATGTATAGTTAAATTTGATAATTGGTATAAGCCCTCAAGGGCTTAGCTAGAGCCCGAGAGCTTCGGTATCATTGCAAAAAATTGTAGGGATGTAAACCTTTAGCCGTGGGGGGTCGTAAAATTTACAGCATCAAAGTTTTTAAGATTATATAAAAAGTTGAGATAAAAAAAATTTCAAAAAGACGATTTCTTGATTTTTTTCGTGATAAAAAATCATCCATTTTCTGATGGCAATAAAAGGATTGGAGCTTTTTTATTCATTTGGTTTCTAGCGAAAAATAAACATTCTTTAAAAAAATCTGGTGAATTAAAAATTAATGATAATGGGCTTGTAGCCTTGGCGTTGCTGGTCGCACAAAGCAATCCAAAAGAAAAAGAAGTGATGATAAAATTAATTATTAACTTAATTAACGAGCAATAATTTAAAAAAAATTTTGGAATTTTTTTGAAATTAAATTATTTTTTTGGTAAAATTTTTATGATAATTTATTCTTTTTCTTCTTTAAAATCATCACGCATTTCATGCCACAAAGCATTGATAATGCCGAAACAAACTGCTAATGCAGTTCCTAAAACCCAAGCGAAATACCACATAAAATTTAAAAATTTAATATAAAAAATTTGAATCTTTCTTAATTGCTTCTTTGGTAACTTTACCACGAAGAACATAGAAAACCCAAGAAGTATAAGCCAAAATTAATGGCATAAAAATTATTACCGCAATGAGCATAACAACCAATGTGCGATAACTGCTCGATGCATCCCAAACGGTTAGTGAAGCGTTAGGATTGAGCGAAGATGGTAAAATAAACGGAAACATGCTTAAACCAACCGAAGAAATAATTCCCAAAATACTAATTGAGCTAGCAATAAAAGCTTTGCCATATTGTTTGAAGATTGCAAAAATTATTACTAAAAATGCTCCAAGGAAACCCAATATTGGAGCGATGATAAAGTATGAATATTGTTGATAATTATTCAGCCATCCACCGATAATTTTTACGACATGTTTGTTGAGGGGATTAGAATCGCCAAGGGTTTGAGCAGTTGATAGAAATTTATATCCTTCGAGATTGGCAATAAAAAATCCTCCAATTGCATAAATTATTATCGAAAAAATCGGTAAAATTTTCAATAATTTTATTGCACGTAATTGTATTTCATTTTCAGTTTTTATTGCCAAGTAGCAAGCTCCCTGAGTCGTAAGAATTAAAACTGATAATACTCCACAAAGCAATGAAAATGGAGTAAAAAGTGATAAAAATTTTATTTGATTATCGATGACCATAAATTGATCAAATGAAAAATCAACTCCCATTAAAACATTGCCAATTGCAACTCCAAACACCAAGGATGGAACAAATCCTGCGATAAATAAACAAATATCCCAAAAATTTCGCCAAATAGGATTATCAATTTTACCACGATAATCAAAACCTACGGGACGCAAAATCAAGGCAAGAAGAATTAAAAACATTGCGTAATAAAAACCCGAAAAACTCACTGCATAAATATGAGGCCAAGCTGCAAATATCGCTCCTCCACCAAGAATAAACCAAACTTGATTACCATCCCAAACTGGTCCAACTGAGTTAATGACAATTCGTTTTTCGCTATCATTTTTGGCAATGAAAGGAAGTAAAATTCCAACTCCCAAATCAAATCCATCCATAATTGCAAAGCCAATTAACAATACTCCAAGAAGAATCCACCAGATAATTCTTAGCAATTCATAATCAAAAATTTCGAGCATAGTTTTTATTTTAATGATTTTTTAATAATTTATCCGGACCGATTTTTATATATTTGATCATCAAATATAAATCGACAATTAGCAATGAAGAGTAGAGTATAATAAACCCAATTAAACTTGATAAAACATTGCCAAATGATACTGGAGAAATTCCAAGAGCTGTAGGAAGAATTCCTTCGATTACCCAAGGTTGACGTCCATATTCAGCAACTATCCAGCCTAGTTCGCAAGCGATCCAAGGAAGGGGTAGGGAATAGAAACAAAATCTTAATAAAAACTCATTGCTAAAATTTCTTTTAATGTTGAAGTAATAAGCGCTGATTAAGAAAATTGTGATGAAATAAAATCCTAAACTAACCATAATTCGAAAAGAATAAAATAGCGGTGCAACTTTTGGAGTGGTATCTTTGGAAGCTTTTACAATCTCCAATGGAGTAGCATTTTCAATATCGCTTCGATATTTTTTTAACAATAAGGCATAGCCAATATCTTGAAAATTATCTCGTAAATATTTTTTGTCATTAGCAATTTTTTCTTTAAGTTTAGAAATTGTTATTTCTTGTTTATTTTCATCTAAAACAATTAGGGATTGATCATCTTCATTTACTTTAGTTAAGTTTTCTCTTAAATTCTTAAGAATTTTATATTGCTCTAAACCATTGTAAATTCTACCTTGAGCTTGTTCAACCAATTCATTAATTCCTGGAAGTTTTTGATCAAGAGATCGAGTTGCAATTAAGCCAAGAGCGTAAGGAATCTTAATTTCGTAATGATTAATTTGAGTTTCTTGATTGGGAATTGCAAAAATTGTAAATCCAGCTGGAGCTTCTTCGGTATGCCACATTGCTTCAATTGCAGCAATCTTCATTTTTTGATTCATTCCTGCGGTATATCCACTTTCATCGCCTAAAACTACTACGCAAAGTGCAGAAAGTAAGCCAAATGAAGATGCAACAACTACGGATCGGCGAGCGATTTTGAGGTTAGTTTTTTTAATTAAATAATAACAGCTTATGCTCAATACGAACATCGCTCCCGTGACATATCCTGCTGAAATGGTATGAACAAATTTCGCTTGAGCAACGGGATTGAAAATTACCGTTGAAATTGAATCTAATTCCATGCGAATTGTTTC
The DNA here is from genome assembly GCA_945878005.1 of Rickettsia typhi. Classification (GTDB taxonomy): domain Bacteria; phylum Pseudomonadota; class Alphaproteobacteria; order Rickettsiales; family UBA1997; genus CAILUF01. Next base: position 3,008 of record CAMCSJ010000010.1, read on the forward strand.
AGCATTAAATTTTGCTCCAACGGGATTTTGCATCCAAGCATTGGCAATTAAAATCCATAATGCTGATAGATTGCTACCTATTGCCATTAGCCATGTAACCATTAAATGCTTAACCTTACTCATTTTATCCCAGCCAAATAAAAATAATCCAACAAAAGTAGATTCAAGAAAAAATGCCATTAATCCTTCAATTGCCAAAGGAACTCCAAAAATATCACCAACATAATGGGAATAATATGCCCAATTGGTTCCGAATTGGAATTCCATGGTTATTCCCGTGGCAACTCCCATGGCAAAATTTATTGCAAATAATTTTCCCCAAAAACGAGTCATATCTCGCCAAATTTGTTTTTGGGTCATGACATAAACGCTTTCCATAATTCCTAGAATGATTGATAATCCTAGAGTAAGTGGAACGAATAGAAAGTGATAAATTGCAGTGATTGCAAATTGCAACCGTGAAATTTCGATAGTTGAGAAGTCCATAAATTATTGCAAAATTTGTTGATTGAGATTTTCGTAAATCAAATTTTTGGGAATTTTATTATTAAAAAAATAAAGATAAATTATTGTGATTAAAACTAGCTTGATGCCTAGAATGATGGTGATTTCTTGGTATAGAAAACTAATTTTTTTATGATTTTTTTTTAATAGAATTTTTTTACGAAAAAAAATTATTAAATAAATAACATATCCCAAAAATAAAATAATTAAACTGTGCATCTATAAAATAATCTTGCTTAAATGAAAATATTAAGATTTAATAAAATTGTTAATAATTAATTTAAAATTTAGTAATTTAAGTAAAAAACCATTTAGTAATTTAAGTAAAAACTATTTTTAAATTATCGACCAAGCCATTATTATCAAGAGTTAAACCTTAGTTAAACTTTATTTTAAACATAATAAATTATTTCAATTAATTTATGTTTATTGGTGCAATTTAGGTGATAATTTTTAGTTGTAATTGACATAGGTCAAGAAAATCAATTTTTTTAATGATGTTAAAAAAAGATTTAATTCCCAATCTTGATAAAATTAAATTTTTTAATGAAATTGATAAGTTAACCATAGATAAAATAATTGGTGATTGCCAATTGATTAAAATCCCTAAAGGCAAGCTATTATTTACTCAAGAGCAAATTGCTAAGTTTTTTTATGTGGTAATTGAAGGTTCAATTTCCCTAACTTATTTAAATCAAGATGGCGAAGAATTAATGGTTGAAATTGCAGAGATTGGCGATTTTTTAAATGATATTTTTATGGAGAATTTTTTAGTAAATGCTAAATCGATAAATGCTTCGCAAGTAATTGCCATTGATCGATTAAAAATCATCGATTTAATTACCAATAATCATAGTTTTGCAATTAATTTTTTAAATAAAAATTCTCAGCGAAATAACAAAATTTTTTTGCATTTGATTGAGCTTAAAAGCAATAATGGTAAGTTTAAATTAGTTAATTTTCTTCTAGGAATATTCTTTGATCAAGGTCAAAAAAATAAACAAGTTTTGTTGAAATATAATAAAAGTTTAATCGCATCTTATCTAGGAATAAAACCCGAAACATTTTCAAGAATTTTAAAAAAATTAACTAGTGAAGGAGAAATTGCTATTAAAAAAAATCTCATTACTTTTTTGAAAATTGAGACTCTTTGCAAATATTGCAATCTTAAAACTAGTGAAAAATGCCAAGATAAAAAATGCCGAGATGAAAAAAATCCAGATAATAAAAATCCAGATAATAAAAATTTTTAATTTGTAAGATGAAAAAAAATTTAATAACCTTAAAAAATTTACCTGAGCAAGAAATTAAGAAAGAAGAAATAGCTATTACCTTGAAAAACATGCTTGCTGATCATAATTTAGCAATTGATTTTTCAAAAAATGTTGATGTTGATTTTTTTAGTTGGAATAAAAATTTAGTTAATAAAAAAAATAATAATTTTAATGAAATTGCAATGAATGCAACTCTTTTGGAGATTGATTCTGATGATTTTTCAATCATTTCAAATCGAAAAAATAATTTAAAAAATTTTCGATTTAGTGCAGATATGGCATTTTGTTTTCTAAAATTTAGCGATTTTCTCAATGAAAAAAATTATGATTTAAGTGGTAAAAAATTAGCAATATTCAATGAATTTGAGCGTTTAAGATTGGTTATTAAATCAAGTGATAGTTATCTTGGTGTTGCTAAAAATATTTTAGAAATAATTGAAAGAAATATCGCAAGTTTAAGTTTAGATTCATCAGCAATTTCACCATCGATAATTTTTTTAACAAGAAATAATAATTTAAAAGAAATTATAAATAAATACCCAGAAATTGTTAATTATAGTGATAAAATAATAAAAAACTTTAATCTCAACATTATTGAAAAAATTGACGATATTAACAAAAATATTGATAATTCTAAAATTTTTTTTGAATTGGTTTATGACCTTATTTTAAGGCTAGAAGATGATTTGATGGAAAAAAATAACTCTAACAATCAAGATCAAAATCATCAGGAATCATCTTTTAAAAAGGATCAATTAATCAGTCAAAATGATGAAAATATTGATCAAGAAATCACCTCCTCAATTGAAGATAATGAAGAAAAAAAAAGTGAAGAAAAATTGCAAAATCCTCAAATTGAAAATGAAAAAATCACAAATTATTCGTTAAAAGAATCTACTTCAACTATTGAAATTATTGATCAAACATCGATTGATTCTTCAAAAATTGCTTTTAAAAATCCTTATAAAATATACACTGATAAATTCGATGAAATTATTTTCCCAAATAAATTAATTAAAAAAGAAGAGTTAAGAAATCTAAGAAATCAACTTGATTTACGAATCAACAAAATGAATTCAATTTCTAAAAAAATGCGTATGAAATTGAAAAGAAAATTACTTTCCAAAAGAAATTCCTTCCTAGAATATGATTCATCACGAGGAGTTTTGGATCGCAAAAAATTAACTCGAATCATCATCGATTCTCAACTTCAAGATATTTGGGTAAATAATAAAAATCATGAATATCAAGATACTGCATTGACAATCCTTCTTGATAATTCAGGTTCAATGCGAGGAAATCCAATCATCATGAGTGCATTAGCTTGTGAAATTATCGCTGATATTTTACAAAATTTTGCAGTTAAAACAGAGATAATCGGTTTCACTACGGGAGATTGGAAAGGTGGAAGAGTTAGGAAGATGTGGGAAATTTCCAATCGACCAGAAAATCCCGGAAGATTAAATGAGCTTCGTCACATTATTTACAAGCATTTCAACCAGAATTTCAAAAAAGCTAAAATTAATTTAGGATTAATGCTTAAGGAAGGAATTTTAAAAGAAAATATTGATGGAGAAGCATTGTTATTCGCCAAATCACGATTAATGCAACAAAGCGAGAAAAGAAAAATTTTGCTGGTGATATCGGATGGAACTCCAGTGGATGATTCAACAAGTCATTGCAATAGTGAGGAAATTTTATCACAACATTTGCATCATGTGATTAATAACATCGAGAAAAAATCTAAAATTGAAATTGTAGGAATCGGGATAGGACATAGCACTGAAGAGTTTTATCGCAATTCTATTTCGATAAAAAATCTTGATGAATTAGGTGATGTTATGATTGAAAAAATTGCTGATTTATTGTAATAAAATTTCCACTTAAAAATGTTTTTTAAATGGAAATATTATAGGTCAAATTTAATTCAAATAAAAATAACGATGTAGAAATAATTTTATTTAAACTTGCATTTTATAAAAAAACTATTTTTGTTGAGAGTAAAATTATTTTAATAGTAAAATTTTTTAAAAATTAAATTTAATTTATGAATAAGGAAAATAATAAGGGGAAAAAAATTTCCTCAAAGCTTGAGAATAAAGCTAAAAAAGATTTGAATGAATCTCAAATCCAAGGTCAGAAAAATAATAAAATTCCACGATTTTCTTATAAAATAAATTTTAATAAATTTACCAAAATCATTGCCTTATTGCTCATTTTAACGATAATAGTTGTTGGATATTTTTCTTATGTTCGATATAAAATAATTATCAAGCGAATCGAAAATGAAGTAACAATATCGGCTAATCAAGTTGAAAATGTTTTTGTTGATTATGCCAATATTTCTGAAATGCTTTTAATGCATATCAATCATCAAATGATTAATAATCCAGAATCATTTAGAATTAATAGTAAAATTGCTCAAATTCTAACTACTTTTAATCAAGATACCAAATCAATAAATTCGCTGGGAAATAATTTTATTTCGGGTGCAATGTTTTATTGGATCGATGTTAATAAAAATTTAATTGCTAGTAGTTCGGGATTGGTTTCTAAAGTAATAAATTTATCATCAAGAGATTATTTAGAAAAAACTCAAAAAAATCCTAATCGATTGCAAATTGGATCGCCAGTAATTGGAGCATTGAGTGGACAATCAATTATTCCAATGGCATTGGGAGTTAATAATCTTGAAGGTAATTTTTCTGGATCAATTGTTTTGAGTTTAAAACTTGAAAATTTTATGCATAAATTTCGCAACCTCAAAGAGCGTAATATTGAATTTGCAATTATTGACGAAAATAATAAAATAATCATGAGTTCAAGTGAAGAATTTTTTCGCAAGAATCGTGAATATTATAATGGCAATAATGCCTTAGAAAACAAAGCTTCGCAAAATTTGAGTGATAATATTTTGGATAATATTGAAAAACATTATATTGAAAATTATGGAAAAATTATTCATAGTTTTTCACTTTTTAATTTAAATGGACATGTAATTTACATCAAGGAAATAGAGAATCAGCCCTATAAAATTATTACAGCAATTCGTTCAAAAAATGCATATAAAATTGTTTCTAGTGAGATGTTACCAACATTTATTGAATTATCACTAATAGTAATATTTTTGATAATGATTAAGATTATTTATTCAATTTTAATATTTAAGAATAGAAAATAATAATTTTTCTAAATAATCTTTGATAATTTATTGAATTGTAATATTATATTTTTTGCTTAAATAGCTTTCAACTGATTTTCTTTCCTCGCTAGTAAGAGCTCGTTTGTAAATAATTATTTCAGCAATATCGCCAAAGAAATAATTTTCGAGATATTTGCCAATATAGGGATTATCAAATGAAACTAAAGATCCAGTTTGACTTGAATCACTCCCATCTGCATTATCTCCTCCATTGAGCCAATATTTTTTTCCAGAAGTGGTATTTAATAAGAAGCTGTGAATTCTAGCTACTGGAGAGTTATAACTTGGGATGGTAATATTGATTTCATTGCTAATATGGGAATGAGTTACGGTTGATGAATTGCGATAAGCTAATAATAAATTTCCATTGGCTGAACTACTTGATCCTCCAATCATCGCAAGAATATTTCCTCCGCTCATTCTTTTTTCAACAATAAAAATACTGTAATTGCTATTGATTAATTCAGTGCCAATAAAATTTAAAAAATCATTTCCATCAAAATTAATTCCCGGAATTGAATCGTTAAATCTATTGTCAAGATAAGTAGGTTGATTAATGACAATATTTTGACTGGGATTATTGGCTGTTAAAATATTGGGATTAATATTTTTCCAAACACTAATTTTTAATCCATTATCTCTTTCGCTTTCAAGAAAACTTTGCGGAAGGGAAGTTTCCAGCCAAACTAACAGACCTTTAATATTGGGAATAACTGCTTGTTGGGTTAAAGTTTGTGCAGAAGTTAATCTAGCTTTCTTGATCATTTCAACACCATTTAACGATCCTGCAATTATTATTGAAATAACGATAATTACCAAGGCAATTTCAATTAAGGAGTAAGCTTTTTTATTAATTGATAACATGTTTAAACATTGATAATTTGATTAATATTTTTTTAAAGAATTGGTATTTGATTACTATTGAATCGATGCAATTATTAAAAAATTTCTAATTCATTTTGTAAATTTTTTTTAATAATTTGTGTCATATTTTTTTGTGAATAATTTTTTACTTTAAGATGATTTTCAACTTGATAATGAAGCGAATCAACACCTAGGACAATATAACTGGAATTAGTTAAAAAAACTTCATCAGCATCAATAATATCTGCTAATTTAGCAGTGATTTTTTTTACATTAAAAAATTTGGATTCAATAATTTTTTTTCTGATGCAACCTAAAACAATTCCCATTTGATCATCGCTAGTAAAGATTTGCTGATTTTTTACCCAAAAAATATTTGCACTAGAAGTTTCGCAAATATTACCATTATTATTAATTAAAATATTATCGAATAATCCTTGAGAAGATGCTTCAATCTTGGTTAAAACATAAGTCAAAGCACTTTGAGATTTAAAGAAAAATCCTGCAGGATTATAGTTAGAAATGCCAATTTTTATAATCTCGGGATAATTAATTTTATCGTTATTTTTAGTTTCAATGATGATAAGAGCTTTTGAAGAGTTTTTTGGCAAATAGCCATTACTGCCAATTCCTCGAGAAATTGAGATTCGCAACATTCCATCACTGCAATTATTTTTATTGATAAGAAGTTGAGAATTATCAATAATTACTTTTATTAATTCTTGATTATCAATAAATTTTAAATATTTTAATCCCTTGGAAAGTCGATCCAGATGACTAGAAAAATTAATAATCCTTGAGTTAAAAATTTTACAACTTTCAAATAAACCATCTCCATATAAAAAACCTCGCTGATCAACGGAAATATTGGCTTCCAAGCGTTTTATTATTTGATCATTTAAAAAGATAAATTGTGACATTTTTTTTTAAAATAAATTGCTTCTAAATTAGACGATAAGCATTATGCTGTTGTTTTGACTAAAGGCAATGAAAAAATTAATCAATCATTTCTAAAAAAAATTCTCAAAAATTTATGAAATATTCTTTAAAAACAAAAGCAACTGCTTTGTTTTTAATTCTAGTTATTATTGGAATAATTCTGTTTTATTACTGTCATGATTTACCAAGTCTTACTAAATTAGAAAAACAACAATCTCAAAGAGTTATTCATATCAATTACGATAATTCTCTTCGCATGATAAATAGCAGTAATATAACTCAAGAAGCTATAGATTATTCGCAGATACCAAAGCATTTAATAAATGCAGTAATAATCACCGAAGATCGCAGATTTTTTTCACATTACGGAATTGATATTTATGGAATTATCAGAGCTTATCTTGCTAATTATAAGGCTGGAAAAATAGTGCAGGGTGGAAGTACTATCACTCAACAACTTGCCAAAATGTTATTTCTAAAACCTCAAAAAACATTTAAAAGAAAAATTCAGGAAGCGATTCTGGCTGTTCAGCTAGAGCAATATTATAATAAAGAACAGATTTTAACTTTTTATTTAAATCGAGCATATTTTGGATCTGGAAATTATGGAGTTTTGAAAGCTAGTCAAAAATATTTTAAAAAAAATATCAGCGAGATAACCAAGGAAGAATCTGCTGTACTAGCAGGAATTTTGAAAGCTCCATCGAAAATTTCACCGATAAATAATTTAAAATTATCACAACAAAGAACTGATTTAATCTTAAAAATAATTGCAAAAAATAATAAAAAAAATTCTTCAAAAAGTGATCAAGATTATGAAATAAAAAAATATGGAAAATTTTATTTTAGTGATTTTATAATTGAAAATTATCAAAAATTTTTGCCAGGAAATAATGAATTTCAAGCTCAAGAAATCACGATTAACACTACTCTAAATCAGCAATATCAAGAAAAATTAGAAAATATTTTGAATAATTTTTATAAAAAAAATTTCAAAAAAATATCACAAAAACAAATTGCAGTAATTATCGCCGATAATTCGGGAGCGATAAAAGCAATGATCGGAGGAAATAATTATCGCAAGGATGAATTTAATCATGGAACTGATAATTCAAAAAGAATCGGATCAATGATCGATAATTTTATTTATTTACATAATCTAGAAAACCAAAATCCCAAAAATCAAAATCTCAAAAATCAAAATTTAAATTCCATAAATTCAAAAAAATATCTTAGCCTTATTAAGAAAAAAAATATCTTAAATGAAAATAATCCAAATTCAAATTTGAATTGGAGAAAAAATTTTGACAAAACATTAAATATTTTTATTAAATCAGATTCAATAATTATCAATAAAAATCAAAAGGATTTAACAAATATAAAAATATCACTGATCGACCTGATTAGTTTCTTTGCAACAATCAAAAATAATGGTATATTAACTAAGCCTTATGCTATTAACAATATCAAGGATAAAAATGGCAATATATTATATAAAAATAACGATCTCAATAAAACAAAACTTCTAAAAACATCTTCGATTTTAATATTTAAAAAAACATGGCAAGATCAAATGATTAAAAATAATTTAAAAAGTGAAAATAATAAATTTCAAGAATATAACCAAGAGGATTTTTTAAATAAAATCTACAATATTAACGATGAAAGCAATTGGATTATTGGTTTTGATGATAATAAAATTATCGGAATTTGGCTAGAAAGTGATCATAAAAAAAATAAAAAAACTACATTAAAAAATAATTATTTAATGGAATTATTTGCCGATATATTCAATAATATCAAGGATTAGAAAAATTTTTATTTGATAGACTTGACAATTAACCATAGCTTTTTATTGTTATTGTCTAAAATAAAAATTAGTGATAGTTTAGTTTTTTGAATTAAGCTTTTTAGCGAATATAAGTTTGTAAAATTCTTAAATAAGCAATTTTGAATAAGATTAAAATTATTTAATAATGGGTTTGTAGCTCAGTTGGTTAGAGTGCGCGCCTGATAAGTGCGAGGTCGGTGGTTCAAGTCCACCCAGACCCACCATTAATAAATTTTATTTTCAAATTTTACGAAATTTTTCTTAAAAAAATTCAACATTAAAATATTTTAAAACCATTGTTAATTAATCTAAATTAACATTTATAAACAAATAAACAAATATAAATAATAAAATATTTATCAATATTTGTTAACTAAATTAAGTATATTTAAACATTTACTACTAACATTTAAACAAAATTAAATTCAATTCAATTAAATAATAAATATGAAAATTAAAATTTTAATTCTGGCATTGATTTTGGGATCTTGTGCTCCAACTATTAAGGACTTTAATAAATATCAAAAACAGTTCATCTCGCAAACTGAATTTATGCCAAGCGAAGAGAATCTCGAAGGTAAACCACCAAAAGTTGTGGTATTTGAATTTGATGAAGCAAATATTGATACTGCTAAACAAGCAGATCTCGGTAATACTATTTCCAAAACCGTTGAAGCTACATTATCTAAAAATCGTTTAGCCGAAATTGTTGATCGTAAATCAGCTGCTAAATTGCAAAAAGAAGTTCAACTTGCTGAAATGCATAAAACTGGAGCTTATAAAGGTCCAAGAGTTGCGGATTATGCAATATCAGGTGGAATTGCCAATGCTGATTATGCTAGTAAATACAGCTCTGGAAGCACTTATATCAATCCAAAAAATGGTCAATTAATTAGCATTCCTCCAAAATATACTTACACTTCAAATGTTTCAGGAAATATCAAAATTTTTGAACTTCCTTCACTTCAAGTTGTTGAAACAATTGAAATGAAAGGTAAATCGGTTAGAAGTGAAAATGTTCAAACTGATGGTGGATTTAGCCTAGGTGGAATTAAAATTGGTGGAGAAGATGTTGCAGGAGTTCAAAGAGATGACGGAATGGTTAGAAAAGCTGGAGAAGATGCTGTTGATGAAGCTTCAGTCGATATCCAAAACTTTTTTGCAAAAAAAGGTTATATTCTCGAAAAAAGAGCTCATGACAAAAAATCAATTTTCAAAATTAATATCGGTTCAGCTGATGGAATAAAACATGGCGATAAATTTGAAGTTATTGGTCAATATGAAACTCAAAACGCAATTTCAGGTAAAACTGAAATCGAAAGAAGAATCATTGCTAAAGGAAGGGTTTCACAATTGATTGATCCAAAAAATTGCTGGATTGTTCTTGATGAAAAAGATCAAGAAAATGCCGTAAGAATTGGCGATATGGTTAAAATTAAATATACCAAAAGTATTTTGAAGAGTGCTATGAAAATGGCTAATAATGCGATTCAGTAAAAATAATTAAATTAATTTTAAAAAGTTAATTCATGAAATTTATCTCGGGAATTTCTCAAATAATTGAAGATTATGATTTTCTAATCCTCGATATTTGGGGAGTTATCCATGATGGAAAATCTTTATATCCCGATGTTAAAGAAACTCTCCGATATATTAAAAGTAAAAATAAAAAAATTTGTTTACTTTCTAATGCACCAAGAAGAGCTAATAAAGTTAAACAATTTCTTGAGGAGATGTTGATCACTCAAGATTGTTATGATTTCTTATTAACATCTGGTGAGGCAGTTTATCAGCATTTAGAACGAAATGCAGAAAATTTATATCGCGAATTTGGGAAAAAATATTTTTATATTGGACCAAAAAAAGATCTAGACTTACTAAAATCACTAGATTATTCTATGGTTAAATCTGCTGATGAAGCAGACTTTGCGATTACAACAGGTTTTGATAATGATTCGTCAACCATCGATGAAAAATTACCACAAATTCTTGATGCAAAAAAATATAATTTGCCGTTAATTTGTGCTAATCCAGATTTGATAGTAGTTAGAATTGATAATAGCGAAATGCTTTGTGCAGGAGTAATAGCAAAGGAATATGAAAAAATTGGTGGAAAGGTTTTTTATTTTGGCAAACCACATGCCAAAATATATGAAACATTAATTAATAATTTTAACAAAAAATTCGCTCAAGAGATTGACCGAAAAAAGATTATCGCTATTGGCGATGGTTTAGAAACCGATATCAAGGGAGCTAATAACTTTTCAGTTGATAGCATTTTGGTATTAGGTGGGATTTTACGAAATCAATTTGACGCTAATTTACTTCATAATCATGATAAAAATTTTATCAATGATCATGATAAATTAAAGTTGCAAAATATTTGTAATAATCAAAAAATTTATCCTAAATTTGTAATTTCAACATTAAGCATATGAGAAGATATACTTCGAGAAGAAAAAAAGCACTTAGAAATCTTACGGTAGTTACCATAATTTTTGCAATTGGTTTTTTAACAACAAAAATTTTTAACCTTAAAGCAAAACAAGATGATGTCTTGGTTGCGCAGATGGGTAAAGAAAAAATTTACAAATCAGAAATTGAAAGAAAATTACAAACAATTTTCGCTGATGAACAGCAGTTAATTGCAGTTCCAGCTTTAGAAACACTTCCTAAGGAAGTTGTTGAAATTGTCGTTAAGGAAATTTTTTCTGATCGCCAAATTCTTAAACTAGCCAAAAAAGAAGGATTTGAAAAACAAGATTCAGTAAGAGAAAAAATCACTAATTTCCAAGAAAAAACTATTCGCCAAGCTTATCTAGATTCGATTATCGAAAAAGAAATCACTAAAGAAAAAGTTAGCGAAAAATATGCTGAAATTACTAATAGCCTATCGGGAAAAAAGGAATATCAAATAGCGCATATTTTAACTAAAAGCAAAGAAGATGCTGATAAAATTCTTTTAGAGCTTAACAGTAAAAAAACTCTTAAATTTTCAGAGCTTGCTAAAAGATATTCTCTTGAACAACAAAGTGCTCAAAATGGTGGAGATCTTGGTTTTATTTTGGAAGATAATATTACCAAAGAAATCGCTGATGAGCTTATTAATCTTAAAATCGATGATGTTTCTGCTCCAATCAAAACAAAGCTTGGCTGGCATTTAGTTAAGTTGCTTGACTCTAGGGAAGCAAAGGCAATTACTTTTGAAGAATCAAAAGATAAAATTCGTGAACAACTTATTCAAAATAAAATTAATGAATTAAATAATTCCTTGATTGCAGGAAATGAAGTTAAATTATTAATGGAATTTGAGAAAGAAAAAATTATTAAGGATAATCCAGATTCCAAAACTGATGATTCTAAATCATCAGTAAAAGAAGATTCAAATAAAGAATCAACTCAAGATCAAGAATTAAAGCCTGAGCAATCCAATGATCAATCATCTCAAAAGGAAAATAAAGATAATGTTGATAATGAAAATAAGCCAAGTGATCAAAAAAAATCTCCTGATAAAATTTCAGCAGATAAAAATTCACAAGAAAATTCTAGTGATAAATCAAATGACAAAGCAGTTGATAAAAAATCAACAGATAAATCATCAACAGATAAATCCTTGGCAAAATCTCCTGCTTCATCATCGAATACGGATAATAATGATTCAATAAAAATTGATCTTAAGAAAAATTCCGCTAATGCAAAAGAATCAAATTTATCTAAAGATAGCAAAAAAAATACTGCTAAAACTAAAAATCCTGATGATAAAGTAAAAACTAAAAACTAATTATTTTTAAACTTATTGCTTTTAATTATTATCAATAGGCAATAATTAAGATTAACATTTCTAATTAGAAATAATTATCTTTAATTATGTTGTTAATTCTTGAATAATAATTATTTTTTGTGATTCAAATTATTAATTTTTCTATAAAATTTTCTAAGTAGTTAGAAAGATAATTTTGTGATATTAATATTTTTCTAGTAAGTTTTAATCTAATTTATTTACTAAAATATCATTTCTTAAAAAATTCTTAAATTAATTTATTTACTTTAAATCATAGATTTCAATTCGATTCTCAAGCTTGATTTATCAACATAGCCATGGTTTTATAAAGTAAATTGAGATTACTTCAAAATAAAATAATTTAAGTTTTAATTAGCAAATTTTAAATTTGATTTTTCTATTTTTTTGGATAAAACAGGATAATTATTTACAAAATATGAATAAGAAATTTATAAATAAAAAAACTAATTTTATTAGAAAAAATAATCATCAAGATGACAATAAAATTTGGATAACTGGAAAACATCCAGTTTTTATGGCAATTAAAAAGAATAGAAGAAAAATTTTTGAAATTTTATCTACCAATAACACCATCCAAGAATTAGAAGAATTTCTTAAAATAAATTCATTTAACAATTTACGCAATCTCATCAGAATCGTTGATAATAGAGCTATGCAAGAGATTGTTGGAATGAATCATCTTCATCAAGGTTTTGCAATTTTGGCTTCTAAACTTCCTGTTTACGATCAATTAACATTGTTAAAAGATTTAGAAAATCTTCAAGGTGAAAATTTACCTCCATTGTTATTTCTTGATCAAATATCTGATCCTCAAAATGTTGGAGCAATTATGCGAAGTGCATCTGCTTTCGGGTTTAAAAAAATTATTTTTTGCGAACATAATTCCGTGATCGAAAATTCAACAATTATCAAAGCTTCTGCAGGAAATATTGAATCATTGGATTTGATAGTTGTAAATAATTTTAATAATTTAATTGAAAAATTAAAAAAACTCGATTATTGGTGTTTTGGTCTTGATTCTCATGCTACCACAACATTTGAAAAAATTAAAGAATTTAAAAATATTGTGCTAATTGTTGGATCGGAAGGTGAAGGAATTAGACATTTAGTAAAAAAGAATTGTGATTTTTTATTGAAGGTTGATACTAATAGCGAAGTTGAAAGTCTCAATGTTTCCGTTGCAACTGCTATTGCACTTTATGAAATAAATCGTCGTTAAAATATGTTTAAAAAAATTGCCATAATTTCTGCTTATAACAATGATAAAGCATTAGAAATAAAATTAGATTTAATAAAAAAATTTAATTTTCATAATCTCGAAATTGATAAAAAAGATATTGTTAATCAAGCTTGTGAAATTGGTTTTGATCTAATTATTGCAATTGGAGGAGATGGTTTAATGCTTCGTGTTCTTCATGCTTTTGAGAATTGTCCTATTCCAATTTATGGAATTAATTGCGGAACGGTTGGTTTTTTGATGAATAGTTTTGATCAAAATTTATTGATGGAAAATATTCATAAAGCTGAAATCTCTTCGATTCATCCCCTAAGAATGAACGCAATTGATTGCGATAATAAAAGTCATAGCTTTATTGCAATTAATGAAGTTGCTTTGATTAGGCAATCAAATCAAGCTAGTAAAATAAAAATTGAAGTTAATCAACAACTTCGTCTTTCATGTTTAAGTGCTGATGGTGTTATGGTTGCAACTCCTGCAGGAAGTACTGCGTATAATCTTTCGGCAGGTGGACCAATAATTCCTTTCGGAGCTGAAATTGTTGCATTAACTCCAATAAGTCCATTTCGTCCTCGTAAATTTAACGGAGCATTATTGCCAGAAAATAGCAAAATTAGATTTGAGATTCTGGAATATGCAACTCGTCCCGTAATTGCAAGTGCTGATTCCAGAGAAGTTAGAAATGTTATTAATGTTGAAGTATTTCAAGAAAAGAAAATTTCATTTAAAATTCTTTTTGATTCAAGTCATTCATTAGAAGAAAGAATTATTCGTGAACAATTTCTAAATTAATTGTTTAAATAATTTAATTTATAATTAATTCTATTAAAATAATTAAGATATAAAGTTTTTTTGACGTTTTTTTCGATGAGTCATAATTGCGAATCGATGCGCTTCATCACGAAGTCTTTGTAAGTAATGCATCACTGCTGAATTTTTATCAAGAGTAAATTCTTCTTTATTAACTTGATGAAAATATTCTTGACCAGCATTGCGATCTCTTCCTTTCGACATGCAGATGAAAGGAATTTCTATTTTTAATTCACTAAAAATCTTATGAGCTGAGCTTAATTGACCTTTTCCTCCATCGATTATTATTAAATCAGGAAAATCACTAATTTTTAATTTGGAAAATCGACGAAGTAGAACTTGCTCAAGCATTGCGGTATCGTCATTGCCATTTTTAATTAAATGTTTTTTTTCATTATCTAGATCATTTTTATTTTTAATATTAAATTTTCGATATCCACTTTTGATAAATCCATCAACTCCTGAGGTAATCATTGCTCCAATCGCATTGGTATTACTGGTATGACTATTATCATAAACTTCAATTCTTTGTGGAATTTTTTTCAAATCAAAAATTTTTTTAATTTCTAAAAGTAATTTTTTATTGCTTAAATTGTGAGAAATTTTTTGTTCAAGATTTTGGATAGCAAGTTGTTCATGATCTTTAACTAAAGAAAGTTTATCACCTTTTTTAGGAATTGAAATCGTAACTTTTTTATTGATAATTTTACTTAAAAATTCACTTAAAAGATTTTTATCATCAAGTTCTTGATTTAGAAAAATCATGGCTGGAGGATTTTGATCAAAGTAAAATTGAGCGATAAAATTTGATAAAATTTCTTGTAATTCTTGCTTATCTTCAATTTCAAAAAAATATGGTTTTGATCCATAATTTTGACCTAAGCGATAAAAGGTTATGTAAATACAAGCTCGGTGATTAATTTGAACTGCACATATTGCATCAAAATCATCAACCACAGAAATGCTGATATTTTGTTTAGTTTGAATATAATTCAATGCCTTGATACGATCTCTAATGATCAAAGCTTTTTCATATTCTTGCTTTTCACTAAATTGCATCATCTCATAATGTAATTGCTTGTGAACCTCATTAGATTTGGAACTTAATACTTCAATAGCATTTTTTACAGAAATATCATAATCTTCCTTTGAAATAAGGTTTACACATGGAGCACTGCATTTTTTTATTTGATATTCCATGCATGGTTTTTTTCGTGATTTAAATTCTGTATCTTTGCAATTTCTTAATAAAAAAATTTTGCGAATAGTATCAATGGTTCGATTAGCATCAAAGCCATGAACAAATGGTCCAAAAAACCAGCCATTATTATTTTTACTTCCGCGAAATTTTGATATTTGAGGAAATTTGTGATTGCTAATGTAAATATGGGGAAATGTTTTGTCATCCTTGAGAAGAATATTAAATCGTGGAGATATTTTTTTAATTAAATTATGTTCCAGTAAAAGAGCTTCAAGTTCAGTTTCGGTTTGAATAATTTCAATTTTAATTGCAAGGCTAACCATACGGATAATCCTTGTGCAAAGAGCATTGGGATTGATATAATTAGCAATTCTCTTGCGAAGATTTTTTGCTTTTCCAACGTAAAGAACATTGTCATCTTGATCAATAAATTGATAAACTCCGCTATTGTGAGGAATTGAATGAAGTTGTTGTTTGATAATTTCGATAGACATAAATAAAATTTTTAAAAAACTAGTTTGCAAATCTAATTAAACAATTTACTTTAATAGTTAAAAAATATTTTTAAATTATTTTTAATGAAAAAAAATGGTTATTAAAAAAGAACAACTTGCTGAAATATCTCAGCTTCGAACACAAAGCAATCAAACAATTCGTCCAGTTTCTTTAGAACTGGAAAAGGTTTTATATCAACCCTTTGAAGTGCTTGATCACGGATTTGTTAGAGTTATTGATTATATGGGAAATGACGATTCGGTAGTTCAATCTGCTAGAGTTTCATATGGATCAGGAACCAAGAAAGTAAATGCTGATAAGGCATTGATTAATTATTTAATGGCTCATCGTCATACCACTCCATTTGAAATGTGTGAAATAAAATTTCATATTAAATTACCAATTTTCGTAGCACGTCAATGGATTAGACATCGTACTGCATCGGTTAATGAATATTCAGCTCGTTATTCAATTGTTGAAGATGAATTTTATATTCCAAATCCGCAACATTTATCTGCGCAATCAAAGGTCAATCATCAAGGAAGAGATGAAAGTAAAATTTTAAATTCTGCTGAACAAAAAAGAGTTCTTGAGCTTTTGAAGCATGATACAACTAATGCTTACAAGGATTATTTAGAAATGATCAATCAAGATAGTTTAGGAAATATCGTTGATGAAAATAAAGAAGGATTAGCTAGAGAGTTAGCAAGAATGAATCTTCCTCTTAATTGCTATACTCAATGGTATTGGAAAATTGATCTTCATAATCTTTTACATTTTTTAAATTTAAGAGCAGATAAACATGCTCAATATGAAATTAGAGTTTATGCACAAATAATGCTTGATTTGGTTAAAAAATGGGTTCCTAATTGCTATGAAGCATTTGTTAAAAATAATCAAACTGGTAAAAATTTTTCTGGTCCTGCATTGGATGTTGTAAAGAAATTATTAAAAGGCGAAAAAATATCGCAAGAAAATAGTGGATTAAGCACTAGAGAATGGACAGAATTAATGACGATATTAGATCGAGAATAATTGCCCAGAATATTTGCTAAGAATATTGGTTATTCATTAATATCTTTTAATTTTAAATTGATTATTTTAATAAGATTTTTTAAAAACAAAATTTTATATTTCTAGAGCTGATGTCTTCTAGAGATTTTTAAACAAAAAATAAAGTTAGAATTTTTAATTTCTAAAGCATCAATTATAGAGTTGAAATGGTATAACATCTCTGTAAAATTTTTTTTTAAATATCAATAAAAATTGATTTGCAAAATAATTATTATAAAAATAATTTCATGTAATTTAATTTTATTGTTTTTTAACAATATTTAAATTTAATAATAAAATTAAAATTTTTTAGTTATGTCTATTGGAATTGGTGAATTGCTGTTAATTCTTGTTATCGTATTTGTTTTATTTGGTGCAGGTAAACTTCCTCAAGTTATGGGCGAAATAGGCAAGGGGATAAAGGGTTTAAAAAAAGGTTTAAAAGAAGATGATAAAATAAAAAATGAAAATTTGGTAATTGAAGAAAAAGAATCTAAAATTCCCAAGGAGTAGTTATTAATTTTAAAATTGCCGATAAATTTTACAATTTTTTAATTTGAATTTCTTGAACAAAACCAATAAAATTCAAATAATATTTTCAAACAGTGGATCAAAAAAAAATTATTACAACACAAATTCTGGAAGATTTAGTCAATAGTTCAACGGCTGATAAGGTTTTAGTTGGAGATATTATTAACTCAATGGAAGCAATTGGATTTGGATTGGCATTAATGATTTTTTCCTTAGGAATTATCATTCCTCTTCCTCCACCATTTCCTAGTATCATATCATTGCCATTAGTGGTATTTTCTGCGCAAATGGTTATTGGAATGAATGCTCCAAAATTACCAAATTGGATTGCTAAAAAAGAGGTGAAGAGATCGGTATTAGCTATGATGGTTCAAAAATCTAGTCCATATTTAAGAAAAGTAGAAAGAGTTCTTAAGCCAAGATTATCAATCATGAATCATGTTATTGCTGAACGTATCGTTGGTTTTTTCTTACTTGCTTTTTCAAGTTTTATTTTAATACCATTGCCTTTATCAAATTTTATTCCAGGATTAGGAATTTTAATAATTTCTTTTGGTCTAATGGGAAAGGATGGGTTAATTGTAATACTAGGAATTTCCGTTGGAATTATGGGAATTTTTATTTCAATTTCGACAGTTTTCCTAGGTTTCGAAGTGTTTTATATGATTAGAGATTTTTTTGCAAATTTTGTTGCTTGACAATTAGAATAAAAATTTAATAATTATCAAACATTAGTTTAAAAGATGTTTGATTCGCTTAAGTTAAGCAAGTTTCAAGTTATTCTAATTTCAAAAATCTAAAGCTTGTTGATATTATTTATAATGCTTTTTAAGATTAATTTCACAACTAAATATTTATACAACTTATTATTTTTACAAGTTATTGGCAAATTATTAAACGTAATTTATAACCTAGTTGCTGTAGTTTTTTAAATTAACAAATTTGTTCATTTAAATCAATTATAACATTTCATAATAAAAATAATAATTTAAATTAAAATTATTGCTTTTAATTATATGATATTAAAAAATATATTAAATTAAAAAATTCCTCAAATTAAAAACTCATTTTATTAAATCTTTTTTTACAAATTAAATTTCCCTTTCATAATAACATTAACTAATTCTATCTTATAATGTCTTCTAATACTCTAACCTTACGTTTCAACTCTTCAAACTCCGAATCCGAGAAAAAAGTCGAAAAAAATATTCAAAAAAAATCTCAAGAAGTTTCTCAAAATAATGATTCAATTCCTAGCAAAGATGATTCTACGAATAATTTAAATTCTAACTCATCACTTCCAAATATTGATTCAAACGAACAAAGAAATGACAATCCTCGTAGCAATCGAGATAATCATAAAAATGATAAAGAAAATTCTAAAAATGATTATTCAAAAAATGATCGAGATAATATTAAGGCAGAAATAACAAGACTAAACCGTGGAAATTTAATTAGTCGAGGAAGTGTTAATAACGTAAATTCTACAAATAATTCTCCATCTAGTAATTCATCTAGCAATTCAACAAGCAATTCAACAAGCAATTCATCAAATAATTATTCATCATCAAATAATTTATCTAATGGAGATGAAGAGGATGACGAATTAAGAAATGATAAAAAAACTAATTCTAATGGAAAAACCTTAGAACTAAAATTTTTAAAATCAAAATCAGCAGAAGCATTGGTTGAAATTGCTAAAGATTATGGAATTGAAACGATTAGCGATTATGGTCGTCAAGATATAATTTATCACATTTTAAAAAACTTTTCGGATCAAAATCCCGAAAATGTAATTATTGGCGAAGGAGTCCTTGAAGTATTGGAAGATGGATTTGGTTTTTTAAGAGCACCCGAAACCAATTACTATCCAGGTTCGGATGATATTTATGTTTCACCTAGTCAAATTAAAAGATTTGCATTAAGAACTGGAGATACTGTTAAAGGTCAAATCAGAGCTCCTAAAAAAGGTGAAAGATATTTCGCATTACTTCGCGTTAACGAAGTTAATCTTGATGCTCCAGAAAAAATCCGCAATCGTGTTTTATTCGATGATTTAACTGCACTTTATCCGCAAAAAAAACTTAATCTTGAAGAAGATAAAAATGGTGGAGATAATAGTACTCGAATTATCGATATGATTGCTCCACTTGGAAAAGGTCAACGTGCACTGATAGTTGCTCCACCAAGGACTGGTAAAACATCATTAATGCAAAATATTGCTCGAGCAATTACCACTAATCATCCTGAAATTATTTTATTGGTATTGTTGATTGATGAACGTCCCGAAGAAGTAACTGACATGATTAGAAGTGTGAAAGGTGAAGTAGTAAGTTCGACCTTTGATGAACCTGCAACGAGACATGTTCAACTTGCGGAAATGGTTATTGAAAAAGCTCGAAGATTGGTTGAAGCTAAAAAAGATGTAGTAATTTTACTTGATAATTTAACAAGACTTGCCAGAGCTTATAACACGGTTATTCCTTCATCTGGAAAAGTTTTAACGGGAGGAGTTGATTCTAACGCATTACAAAAACCAAAAAGATTTTTTGGATCAGCGAGAAATATTGAAGAAGGTGGATCTTTGACAATTATTGCAACTGCATTAGTTGATACAGGTTCTAGAATGGATGAAGTAATTTTTGAAGAATTTAAAGGAACTGGAAATGCTGAGATTGTTCTTGATCGTAAAATTTCTGATAAAAGAATTTTCCCTGCAATTGATATTACTAAATCTGGAACCAGAAAAGAAGAGCTTCTTACTGATCGTGCAACTCTTGCTAAAATCTGGATGTTAAGAAGAATTGTTAATCCAATGAATCCCGTGGAAGCTATGGAATTTTTATTAGAAAAAATTCAAAATAGTAAAAGTAACGAAGATTTCTTTAGATCTATGAATAGTTAAAATATTATAAAATCTTAACTAAACTCTGTTAAGATTTGTGTATTTGTTTACTTGATAAAATTATTTTGAGCTTCAAAAAAATAAATTTACTTCGTGATGATAATTTAAATTTGATAGCGAAGTTAAATTTCTCTGGTTAAATCCCTTGCTTCCCTACAAATTTTTACAAACTCTCATAAACCTTCGAGCACCTAGCTCCCCC
>CAMCSJ010000011.1 GCA_945878005.1 Rickettsia typhi
AGGATTATGTTGGGTAAAATTAATATTGAATTGTTTTAGTTCAGCAGTAATTGTCTCGAGATCTGGATTATAAGATTGAACCTTTTTAATCCCATCTGAAACAGCACCTGATAATAATTTGCTTAAATATTCATAATCTTCAAATGAAGGTTCTTTAAAACTGACTTGCTTCATTTTTATAGATTTGGAAGGCGAAGTCGAAGCTAATAATGGCATTGCTTCTGCAATTTCTGCTTCCGCTAGACTTTTTGATCCATCGCCTTCTTCTATGCTTGCTTCTATTGGTCCAAATTCCCTTAAATCTTCAGCAGTTTGAGATCCTTTATTTCGGATTGCTATTCGAGTTTGAGTTCCCCGTGTTGAATTTTGGAGATCTATCTGGGTTTGCGTTTCTTTGTCAATAGGAGTTCTTATAATGCGTATTTTTTGTTGATATTCTTCGGGAAGATATCTCGCATAGATTGCAAAATAATAAAAATTTTCTTTAAGGAATCGTGAAGCAAATTCTTCATTTTCAAATAAACTAATAAAAATATTTTTTTTAACCTCAGCATCAAAACTTTCATCATCCGAATTTTTCTCAGAGAAAAATTTTTTTATTAGCGATGATTTTTTTTCATAATTAAATTCAGAATTTACTATCAATTCACCAAATTTACCAATAATATCCTTATCCATCAAGCCTTCAATTGAACTTAATTTATTATTCATAAAATATTCATGAATTAAATCAAGCGGAATTTTTTTACTTTTGTATAACATCGAAGATAGGCAATAAATTCTGGTATCAAAGGCAATGTTAGTTGAGGTTAAAATTGATTTTAATATTTTTGATAATAATAATTTGTTATACTCATTCTCTTTTTCTTCTTGAATAGAGCTAATTTGCTTTAAAGCCAATGATAGATTATCCTCATCTAAGTTATCAAAATTCCAAGCTAATAATAATTTTTGAACTGAATCTTCATCAATAAAACTTTTCAAAAATTCCTGATTTTTTAGTAGGGCAGAAAAAAATTTATTTTTAGTTGATTCATCAAAATTTTCATCAGTTAATATTGTTTTTACCAGTGATGATTTTTGCTCATAAGACAAATGGGAATCAATTAATAATTCAGCGAGATTTTTATTTTGTTTATCACCCTTGTAACTTTCATCATCTTCATCGCCTTGATAACCTTCATCATGAAGAAAGCCATTATAGTTTGATGGATTGGCGATAATATATTCGTAAATAAAATCTAAATGATCCTTGTCATCAAATGCAAAACTTAATTGTAATAAAATTTGTTTAATTGTATTATCATCTTGATTAAAAATTTTTTTTAAAACTTCTAATGAGAATTCTTTTAAAAAAGCTTCTTTTGAGAATTCTTTTGGAGTTGCAATAATTGACCTGGATATTTTTTGATAGATAACCAATAATTCACTTGATGGAAGTATATTAAGTAAACATTCTTTAAATTTATCATCACTATCATTTTCTAATAATTCACTAAAATAGGCTTCGAATTCATGTCTTCCAAATTCTCGGTTTAGAATAGTACTTTCTCTTATAAATTTCTCTAATAAAGTCTTTTTAACATCATCACTTTCCAATAATAACAAAGTATTGATAAATTTTTTATAAATGTTCTTTTGCGAAGAAGATATAGAAAGTAGCTCTCTAATTTTTCTTTTTCTAGTTTCTTCATCGATATCATATAATGCTATTGGTGTTTTGTTATCATTATTTCTTAAATTAGGGAAATTATAAATTGCAGTTAATAAAATAATCACATCAAGATTATTAGATGAATATGCATAATGAAGCACATTATTCCCTAATTCATCTTTGTAGTTTATAAATGAATCATAATTTTGATAAATATTAGAAACCAACCTTCTTTTATCTGGATCTAAAATTGATTTTATTTGGGGAGGTAAGGTAGTATAATCAAGTAAAGGTTGATTTGCTTCGGGATTGTTAATCATATCTAATTCTACTAATATTTAATTCTTACAATTTGGTAGTTAATACTCATTATAAACGGTTTATAATAATTATATTTTTAATTGCAAATTTTATTGGCTAGATTTTGAATGTTTATAAAATTGTTATTTTTTATAAATATGAATTTTGATGTTAAATTTTTTAATTTTATTATTGATTTTGATCATCAAATCAAATTAATAATCCTAGAGTTTTGGGCTATTTTTTTGAAGATCAATCTTGAATCCCGTAGCGATAAGATAGGTTTCGGAAGAATCTTTTCTTGATGAATCTGGTTTGAAATATTTTACTTGTGAAAAATGTTGACGAAGTTTTTTTAAGATCTCACTGGAACTTCCGCCTTGAAAAATCTTGCCGATAAAACATCCATTTTTTCGTAAAATTTGAGTGGCAAGATTTAATGCTTCTTCGAGTAAAATAATAATTCGCAAATGATCTGTATCATGATCTCCGCATGAATTGCTCGCCATATCACTCATGACAATATCGCATAAATTATTAGGATTGTAGGGAATTTTGCTTAACTCTTCTCTAATTTTTGTTGAGGCATTTTCTTCTAAAAAATCTTGTTGAAAAAAATTAACTCCTGCAATTGGCGATATCGTCAGTAAATCGATTGCGATAATATTTCCTGCTCCAACTTTTTCCACCGCATATTGACTCCATCCACCAGGAGCGCATCCAAGGTCAATGACAATTTTATTTTTTTTGAAAATTTTAAATTTTTCATCAATCTCAATAATTTTAAATGTAGCTCTCGATCTATATCCCTCAATCTTTGCCTTTTCCACAAATTGATCATTGATTTGACGAAGAAGCCATTTTTGGGAAGATTTTTTAAATCTTTTTTTGCGATTTAAATTTTGAAATATTTGAGGCATTTTAAGAAATTTTTCGAGCTTGATCAATCAGCATTATAGGAATTCCATCGATGATTTTATAAGCCAATTTAGATTCCAAGCAAATTAATTCTTGATTTTCTTGATCATAAATTAAATCCCCTTTGCATAGAGGACAAGCCAAAATTGACAATAATTCTTCAGTAATTTTTTTATTCATAAAATTCATAGATAAATTTCTTGAAAAATGCTTTTTTTAGCTTTAAAATAAAGGATAGATAAGTTAAGAAATATTTTTTAAATTTATTAAAAATTTATAAAATTAAATAATTACCAATAATTACCAATAATTACCCATTAATTATTTTAATAAATAATTCGTTAATTTATTTATTTGATAAAATCAATTTTAGCCTTTAAACATCAATATGCAACAAGTTTTGTAATTTTATGAATAAAAAACTTTCCAAAATAATCGCCAAAAAAAATCTTAAAACTAATCCCAAAACCATTGGAATAGTTGGAGGAGGACAATTGGGGAGAATGATCGCTTTTAGTGCTCAAAAACGAGGACATAAAGTAGTTATTTTAAGTGATCAAGAAAATTCTCCTGCTTCACAAGTTGTTGATTCTGTTGTGATTGGTGATTATAATGATCCAAAAATATTACAAAAATTTTGTGATAAAATCGATTTAGCAACTTTTGAGTTTGAAAATATTCCTTTTACTTGCGCAGAATTTATCGGTAAGCGAGTTGATTTTATGCCTCGTGCAGAAATTTTAAAAATTACCCAAAATCGTTTATTGGAAAAAAATTTTTTAAAAAAAATCAAAATAAAAACCACTGATTTTGTAGAAATTAAAAATCTTGAAGAGCTTCAAGAAAATCTTTTTAAATTTAAAAAAGCAGTTTTAAAAACTGCTTTGATGGGCTATGATGGTAAGGGTCAACAAGTTTTAGATTTTAAAAATGACCAAAAATTATTATCGAAGATTTTTCAAAAATTTGCCAAAGAAAAATTAATTCTTGAAAAATTTTGTCCATTTGATTCGGAGATTTCGGTGATTGTTGCAAGAAATTTATCGGGAGAAATTATTTGCTACGATCCACTCACCAACATTCATCAAAATGGTATTCTTCGCCAAAGTATTTATCCTGCAAAAATATCTTCTCAGCAAAAAATTAACGCTAAAAAAATTGCTAAAAAAATTGCTCTTAGTTTGGATTTAGTTGGAGTTTTGGCAATTGAGTTTTTTGTTTGTGGTGATGAAATTTTGGTTAATGAACTTGCTCCTCGTCCACATAATTCGGGTCATTTTTCAATGGATGCTTGTTTAACTTCGCAATTTGAGCAATTGATTAGAGCGATTACGAACTCTAAGCTTGGAGCGGTTGATTATTTTGCTCAAGGTCAAATGGATAATTTAATTGCCAATCAAGTTTTTGATCTTGAAAAATATCAAAAAAATTCCCTTGCCAAAATTCATCTTTACGGCAAAGATCAAGCAAAAGAAGGAAGAAAAATGGGACATGTTAACATTTTAAAAAATATAAAAACTAATATTAACTAACAATAACAGTTAAAAACTATGAAGAAACAATTAAAATCAACAATAAAACTTAAAAATAAATATTTGCAAGATTTTGAGTTTGAAACTATTGAAGATGGATTTTTAGGAATCCCCAAAGATTATATTGATCAAGGATATTTAAAAGATTTTGATGATGCGAAAGTTATCGTTGTTCCTTTTGGTCTAGAGAAATCCGTGAGTTACGGTGGTGGAACAAAAAATGGTCCAAAAGCCATTATTAACGCATCTCCACAAATTGAGCTTTTTGACGAAGAATTTTGGTGTGAGCCTTTTTTACAATTCCCAGTTCTAACCATGAAAGCGGTAAAAATTGACAAATCCTCAGTTGCCAAAAGTTTAGAACAATTAGAAAAAATCACTGCTAAAATTTTACAAGCTGGAAAATTTCCTTTGATTCTTGGTGGAGAGCATTCGATTACTGCAGGATCAATTCGTCCTTTTGTAAAACAATATCCAGATTTAGCAATTCTTCATTTCGATGCTCATGCTGATTTGCGAGATGGTTATGATGGCGAACATTATTCTCACGCATCAGCTCTTCGTAGAGTTATGGATAATCCAATTTCTACTTTAATTTCATGCGGTATTCGCAATATTTCGGCAAGCGAAATTCCTTTTTTAGAAGCTAATTCCAAAAGAATTAAAATTCATTTTGCCAAGGATAAGAAAAATTGGAATATTGCGGAAATTGTTGCTCCGCTGAAAGGTCGACCGGTTTTTTTAACCTTTGATATTGATGGTTTTGATTCAGGAATTATGCAAGCAACTGGAACTCCCGAACCGGGAGGTTTGCTATGGGATGACGCAATTGAGATCATTCGTCAAGCAAGTAAAATTTGCAATATAGTTGGAGCAGATGTCGTGGAATTAGCTCCCGTAAAATTTCTCCATTCATGCGATTTTCTAGCATCTAAACTGTGTTACAAAATTTTATCTTACGCTTTTTGTAAACCCAAAAAATCCTAATCATGAAAAAAAAATCTCATAATTTTTCGCAAATAAATTCTTCAATAAATTCTTCGCAAAAAATTTTAAAAAATGATTTAGCAAATTTAAAAAGCGATAATTTAAAAGCCGATAATGTGAAAAGCGATAATTTAAAAAGCGATCTAGGTCAAAAATTTTCAATCGCCAATATTGAAATTAAAGCAGGAAATCGAAAGCGAATCGATATCGATATGGGAAGTATTTACGATTTTACCGAAGTAAAAATGCCTATTGAAGTATTACGCGGATCAAAAAATGGCCCAACAATTTTTATCTGCTCAACAATTCACGGCGATGAAATTATTGGAATTGAAATTGTTCGTCGAGTTCTTGCTAAATTGGATGTTAAAAATTTATCAGGAACGGTCATTGCTATTCCCATTGTTAATGTTTTTGGATTTAATGATCGATCCAGATATTTACCAGATCGACGCGATTTAAATCGCTGTTTTCCGGGCTTAAAAAATGGTTCGCTTGCTTCGCAATTAGCATTTAAATTTATGCAAGAAATTGTTCTTAAATCAGATTTTGGAATTGATATTCATACGGGAGCATATCATCGAACTAATCTTCCGCAAATTCGCACTGATATAGAAAATTCCCAAAATTTAGCATTGGCAAAAGCTTTTAATGCTCCTGCAATTGTTAATTCAAATTTACGCGATGGATCACTTCGTGAAGCAACTTCGCAAGCCAAAATTCCCATGGTACTTTTCGAAGCAGGAGAAGCATTGAGATTTGATGAAAATGCAGTTGAAATTGGAGTAAATGGAATTTTTGGAGTTTTAGAAGAAATTTCAATGTTAAAAAAATCTCCACGAATTTTGCGAAAAAATATTTTTTTAGCTCGATCAACTTCTTGGATTAGAGCTTCACAAAGTGGAATTTGTATTCCAAAAATTAAACTTGGATCAATGGTAAAAAAAGGGCAAATCATCGCCGAAATTTCCAATCCTTTTGGCGATAATAAAACTTTTGTTAAAGCGCTCGAAGATGGAATGGTCATCGGTTCATCAATACTACCTCTTGTAAATAAAGGTGATGCGTTATTTCATATCGGCTATGAAATTGATCAAAAGAATAATGCTATTTCTGAGAATAATTTAGGAATTGATACTTTAAACATCAAGCATTATTAAGGTTTTATAAAGGCATTAATAAGTAAATTGGTTTTAAAATTAACATCAATAAATTATGTTAAGGAATAATGTAATTATTATTTTCTGTTAATTATAAATATTTATTATTATTTAATATTTTTATAAATAAATCTCCAAATCGATTTTCTTCCTAGAGCTTAAAGGTTAAATTTTTTTATTAGCAGTTGCTTGCAAATTATTTTTTTAAAATTTATAATTAATAAAATTTTTAAAGCAATTTTATAGAAAATTATTTCTTAAAAATATTTCTGAAAAACTTACAAGAAAACCAAATACAAAATTTATTAAATTTTGATAAATTTTGCATTTAGTAATTCCTGTTAATTTTAATTTATTTCAAATGCCTAGAGTTTCTGTTGTTGCCAAAAATTATGCAAAAGCATTATTTATGGCGGGAAGAAAGAATAACATGCTCGATAAGATTCTTGAGGAATTGACTACCTTTAAAAATAATTTTAGCACCAGTTTTTCTCACGAATTAAAAAATCCAGTTATTTCTAAAAATGATCTTGATAGAATAATCAAAGAAGTTTCTGATAAATTTAAACTTGGAGCACTTGCTACAAATTTTTTTTCGTCAATTGTTCGCAATCGTCGTCTTAATTTATTTCCTGAAATATTTGAAGAATTTTGTCGTCTTCATCGTCAATATCAAAATATTTTGGAAGTCGAAGTTACCTTTGCAACTGAGCCTAAAAAACTTCATGTTGATCAGGTAAAATTGGTTATTGGCAAAAAATATCCAAACAAGACCATCGCAATTCGCGTTTCTATCAAGGAAAAAATTCTTGGAGGAATGCAAATTAAAATTGGATCAGAAATGGTTGATGCAAGCCTTAAAAATCAATTAGATATTCTAAAAAAAGAATGTTTGGTGTTAATTAATTAAGACTTAAAGCTTGCCTTTTAATTTTTTAGTTAAATAGTTAACATCTAAAATTTTGAATAATTGTAAATAATAAAAATTAAAAATTATGGAACTTAAAATCGAAGAATTTTCCAATATTTTAAAAAGAACCATTGAGAATTTTCATACTTCTGCAGAATTTGAAGGTGTTGGTGAAGTTATAAAAGTTGGCGATGGTATTGCCAAAGTTTATGGTCTGGATCAAGTTCAAGCTGGTGAACTTGTTGAATTTGAATCTGGAGTTAAGGGCATGGCTCTAAACCTTGAAACTGATAGTGTTGGAATAGTTTTATTTGGTGATGCTCAAAAAATCAAAGAAGGTTCTAATGTCAAAAGAACTGGCAAAATTGTTGAAGTTCCCGTTGGGAAATCGCTATTAGGTCGAGTTGTTGATGCACTTGGAAATCCAATTGATGGAAAAGGTCCACTCAAAGATGTTGAATATCGTCGTGTTGAAGTTAAAGCTCCAGGAATCATTGCTCGTCAATCAGTTTCTCAGCCAATGCAAACTGGTATTAAGGCAATTGATGCATTAATTCCTATTGGAAGAGGACAAAGAGAGTTAATCATCGGAGATCGTCAAACTGGTAAAACCGCAATCGTTTTAGATTGCTTCATTAATCAAGCTAAAGCTCATAAAGAAAACGATGAAAGTAAAAAACTTTATTGCATTTATGTGGCAATTGGTCAAAAAAGATCTACCGTTGCTCAGATCGTCAAAACTCTTGAGGATGCTGGTGCAATGGAATATTCGATTGTAGTTTCTGCTACTGCTTCTGAAGCTGCTGCATTGCAATTTTTTGCTCCTTATACGGGCTGCACAATTGGTGAATATTTCCGTGATAATGGAATGCATGCTTTAGTTGCTTATGATGATCTTAGTAAACATGCAGTTGCTTATCGCGAAATGTCATTATTACTTCGCAGACCACCGGGTCGTGAAGCCTATCCAGGCGATGTATTTTACATTCACTCCAGATTATTGGAGAGAGCTGCTAAAATGTCCGATGCTATGGGAGGTGGATCACTTACCGCATTGCCAATTATTGAAACCCAAGCAGGAGATGTTTCTGCCTATATTCCAACTAACGTAATTTCAATTACTGATGGACAAATATTTTTGGAAACAGAATTATTTTACAAAGGAATTAAACCTGCAGTGAATGTTGGTTTATCAGTATCTCGGGTAGGTTCGGCTGCTCAAACTAAAGCCATGAAACAAGTTGCGGGAAGTATTAAACTGGATCTTGCTCAATTTCGTGAACTTGAAGCTTTTGCTCAATTCGGTTCTGACCTTGATGTTGCAACTCAGAAACTTCTTGATAAAGGTCGTAAACTTACTGAATTACTTAAGCAAGATCAATATAAACCTGTTGCGCTCGAAGAACAAGTTGTTGCAATTTATGCAGGAGTTAAAGGTTATCTAGATAAGGTTCCTGTCAAAGAAGTAACAAAGTTTGAAAAAGAATTTATTAGAAAATTATCTTCATCTAATCCTGAAATTTTAGAATCTATCAAAAAGGAAAATAAAATTACCGATGAAATTGAAGTTAAATTAAAAAAAGCAATCGAAGATTTTGTAAGTAATTTTATTAATCATGCTCCTGCTAATGATCTTGATCATGGTGGTTTGTCAGATCGCTTGGAAAATAAAAATAATAAAATTAAAAACTAACAATTATTGTTAGAATTTAATAGAATTTACTATGGCTAATTTAAAAATATTAAAAACTAGAATTAAATCAGTACGCTCGACTCAAAAGATGACCAAGGCGATGAAAATGGTTGCTGCATCTCGTTTGAAGAAGGCTAAAAATGCCGTGGAACATTCTCGTCCTTATGCTCAAAAAATTAGAGAAATGATTGAGCAACTTAGTCAAAATATTGTCAATCGTGATAATTTTGATGAAAAATATCCGTTATTATCGGGTCGCCTTGATGGAAAAAATTATTTACTTTTAGTAATTTCTTCAGATCGTGGATTATGTGGTGGATTAAATAGTTCAACGGTTAAACATACTAAAGCTCGAGTTAATGAATTAGTTTCTCAAGGTTATGATGTTAAAATTTTTTGCGTTGGAAAAAAAGCTTATGATCAAATCAAAACTCCTTTTGGAGATAAAATAATTGCTCAAAATTTTGGGATTTTTAAAAATAATATTGATCATCAAGTTGCTCTTGATATTGCCAATAAATTACTAAGCCTTTTTGAAGAAAAAAAATTCGATATTTGCGAAGTTATTTTTAGTAAATTTAAATCAGCGATCCTACAAGAACAAGTTACCGCTCAAATTATTCCTGCAAAAATAAATCTTGATATTGAAAATAAAATTAATCAAAACTCTTCGCCAAAAAATATTCACATTGATTATCCAATTAACTACGAACCTTCTAAAGATCTAATTCTTCAAGAATTACTTCCTAAAAATATTGCTATGCAAATTTATAATTATCTGCTAGAAAATAATGCCTCAGAGCATGGTGCAAGAATGGCTGCGATGGAATCAGCAACTAATAATGCTGGTAAAATGATCAAAAATTTAACCTTAGTTTATAATCGAACTCGTCAAGCTAATATAACCAAAGAACTTATTGATATAATTTCTGGAGCTAATACTGTCTAGTCAATTATCGTCATCTAACAGCAATTTATCTAATCTTGATTGCTGGTTAAACATTGATAAGCCATTGGGTTTTTCTTCAGCAAAAGTTGTCGCTATAATTAAAAAAATTACCTCAGCAAAAAAAGTTGGTCATGGCGGAACTCTTGATCCGTTTGCTTGCGGAGTCCTTCCCGTAGCTTTAAATAAAGCAACCAAAACTAGTGAAAAATTAATGAATGCCAAAAAAAAATATCGCTTTACGATTAAATTTGGTGAATTTCGCTCAACCGATGATATTGAAGGAGATGTTGAGCAAGTAAGTGATAAAACAACTACTAGTAATGAATTATCACAGATCTTGTTAAACTTTGTTGGATCAATTGAGCAAACTCCTTCAAAATTTTCGGCAATTAAAATTGCTGGAAATAGAGCTTACGATCTAGCTAGACAAGGTAAGGATTTTGAAATGCCCAAACGAATAATTGAAATTTATGCCATTTCATTAATTAATTTTAATGTCAATTATGCAGAAATTATTGTTGAATGTTCGAAAGGAACTTATGTTAGATCGCTTGCTCGAGAGATCTGCTTGCAATTGGGAGTTTGCGGTTATGTATCGGCATTGCAAAGATTAGAAGTGGGATTTTTTTTGCATCATAAAACAATTTCACTTGACGAATTAAAAGCGAAAGTTAATAATGAGTTAATCTTTTTAGATGGCTCGATGCTGTTGTTGCACGATGTCTTAAATGTTGAAATAGCTTGATTTGTTTGAAGTTTTAGCAAAATTTAAATATAAATTTACAATTGATTTTATTAATCGAAATTAAATTTAATTGGGTATTTGTATAGGCAAAAATTATCTCAGGCTTAGCATTAATTTGGTTGTGTTAATTTTAGTAACTGTTAACTTTTATTAAGTTTGCACAATTTTCATTATGTTTTAATTTAAATTTTATAAAAATGTTGTTCTCAAAAAAAACAAAAAAAGAAATCATTGTTGAATTTGCAAAAAATAAAAAAGACACTGGATCGGTAGAAGTTCAGTGCGCTATTATTACTAAGCAAATTGATAATTTAGTAGAGCATCTTAAGCTTCACAAAAAGGATCACTCTTCACGTCGTGGTTTGTTGATTTTAGTAAGTAAAAGAAGAAGATTGCTTGATTATCTAAAAAAAGAATCAGTTGCTGGTTATGAAGATTTAATTAAAAAATTAGAAATTCGTAAATAGTTTATTTAAATTCTGGCATTAAGAAATTAATGTCAATTGCAGTTTTAGCGTTAGGCTATTTCTGCTTCCCGAATGCTAGACTTATCTAGTGTTTTTATTAATCCAAAAGATGAAATTATGTTTAATGTTGTAAAAAAAGAATTGTTGTTAAATGGTAAAAATTTGACGATCGAAACTGGTAAGATCGCTCGTCAAGCTGGTGGATCGGTTGTTATTTCTCAAGGAAATACC
This sequence comes from Rickettsia typhi, assembly GCA_945878005.1. GTDB lineage: Bacteria > Pseudomonadota > Alphaproteobacteria > Rickettsiales > UBA1997 > CAILUF01. The sequence continues at coordinate 11,547 of CAMCSJ010000011.1, forward strand.
ACGGTTCTATGTGCAGTAACGGTTGCAAGTAAAGCTAATGAAGGTGCAGATTTTTTTCCGCTTACCGTAAATTATTTAGAAAAATCTTATGCTGCTGGAAAAATTCCAGGTGGATTTTTCAAAAGAGAAACTAAACCTTCAGATGTTGCAACTTTAGTTGCTAGATTGATTGATCGTCCAATTCGTCCGATGTTTCCAAATAATTTTTACAATGAAGTAAATGTGGTTTGTACCGTATTATCTTATGATCCAACTTGTAATCCTGATATTTTGGCATTGATTGGTGCATCAGCTGCTTTAGCGATCTCTGAAGCTCCAATGACTGATATCGTTGCAGGTGTTCGTGTTGGTATGATCAATAATGAATTTGTTCTTAATCCTAGTAACGAAGAACTTAAAAATTCACGTCTTGATCTAATCGTTGCAGGAACAGAATCTTCGGTTCTTATGGTTGAATCTGAAGCTAAAGAATTAAGCGAAAGCGAAATGTTAACTGCGGTTAACTTTGGTCATAAAGCATTACAACCAATCATTGATTTAATCAAAGAATTACAAACTCAAATTGCTAAGAAAAAACTTGTTGTTGCTAAAGATAGCAATCAAGATTTAAAAAATAATATTGCAAATTTGATTAAAGATAAATTAATTTCTGCTTACAAAAAACTTGAAAAACAAGCTCGCGTTGCAGATTTAGATTTAATTCAAGAAGAAATAAAATCAAAATTTTTAAATGAATCAACGGGAATTGATGCTAATAAATTAAAATCAATTTTCAAAGAATTATCGCAAGAAATTGTTAGAAAAGATATTTTACAAAATAACGTTAGAATTGATGGTAGAAATGCTCAACAAATTCGTCAAATCGTTATCGAAACAGGTTTATTACCACAAGTTCACGGATGTGCATTATTTACTAGAGGAGAAACTCAAGCTCTAGTTGTTGCAACTCTTGGAGCAGGTGGAAAAGATAAGCAATTAATTGAAAATCTTGATGCGGTAATGCATGAAGAATCTTTTATGCTTCATTATAATTTTCCTCCATATTCTGTTGGTGAAGTTGGACAATTAAAATCCCCAGGTCGTCGTGAAATTGGTCACGGTAAACTTGCTTGGAGAGCTTTAAATCCAGTATTCCCAACTCCGGAGCAATTTTCTTATACTACCAGAATCGTTTCTGAAATTACCGAATCAAATGGTTCTTCCTCAATGGCTACTGTTTGCGGAGCATCATTAGCTTTGATGGATGCTGGAGTTCCAATCAAATCTCCAGTTGCAGGAATTGCAATGGGATTGATTAAAGAAGGTGATAAATTTATTATTCTTTCCGATATTATGGGCGATGAAGATCATCTTGGCGATATGGATTTCAAAGTTGCAGGAACTAGCGAAGGAATTACTGCATTGCAAATGGACATTAAAATTAATGGCATTAGCAGTGAAATAATGGATAAAGCTCTACAACAAGCTCATGAAGGAAGATTGCATATTTTAGGAAAAATGAATGAAATCATGACTACTCCTAGAAGCGAACTTAATGGCAATGTTCCACGTATCGAAGTTTTAAATATTCCGCAAAAGAAAATTCGTGAAGTTATTGGTTCTCGTGGATCAGTGATTAAAGAAATCTGTGCAGTTTCTGGTTGTGCAATTGATATCGAAGATAGTGGAATTGTTAAAATTTCATCTAATAGCTCAGAGTCAATTCAAAAAGCAGTTGCAATGATTCAAGATATTACTTTTGAACCTGAAATTGGCGATATCTATGAAGGTCCAGTTGTTAAGGTTATTGACGCAGGAGCATTTGTAAGTATTTCAAATAATCGTGATGGATTTATTCATATCTCTGAACTTGCTGATTATCGTGTTGATTTTGTTGAAGATGTTATCAATGAAGGAGATATCGTAAAGGTTAAAGTAATTGGTTTTGATAAAAGAGGTCGTCCTAAATTAAGCTTCCGCTGTGTTGATCAAGCAACTGGTGAAGATATTTCTGATCGTATTGCCAATAAACCTCAAATCGTTGATGAGAGAGAATTTGGTGGTCGTGAAGAACGCTCAGACCGTGGTGGAGAACGCAGAGAAAGATCTGATCGTGGAGATCGTGGTGATCGCAGAGAAAGATCTGATCGTGGTGATCGTGGTGGAGAACGCAGAGAGAGATCTGATCGCGGTGGAGAACGCAGAGAAAGACCTGATCGTGGTGATCGCGATGATTCTAGCAAAAAACGTCGTGGTTTTTTTAGCTAATAATTTCGCTAAAAATATCCGATAAATTTATTGGGATTGGAAAAAATTTGCTTCGGTAAATTTCTTCCGATCCCTTTTTTTTGGAATAATTTTTATAAAATTTAAAAAAATCACTCGAATTATTTTGGTTAATTTGCGATTTTTGAAATCCAAATTTAAATCCAATTTTAAGTCCAATTAGCTTGATTTAAAACTTGACTAATTTTAATCAATTAAGCAAAAAAAACACCAGATAAAATTTTATAATATTTTAGTTGAATTGCTATTAATTGCTATTAATTTAACTAATAATCAAATTAAAAATTTAATATCTTTTATGGCAATAGCTTTTGACAAATTGCATCAAATTCTGCAAAATGCATTTCCTGATTCAACTATTGAGCTTGTAGATTTGGTTGGTGATCAAGATCATTATAGTGTTAAAATTATTGATAAAATTTTTATAAATAAATCACGAGTTCAACAGCATAAAATGGTCAATTTAGCATTAAAAGATATTTTAGGTGAAGAGCTTCATGCTCTTCAAATTAAAACTTCAACCCCTAATTAAATTTATTTAAATTATGAGCGATATTATTACTGAAATTAAAAACACCATTGAGAACAATAAAGTGGTTCTTTACATGAAAGGAAATAAGGATTTTCCGCAATGCGGTTTTTCTGCTACGGTAGTTAAAATTCTTAATGACCATAATGTTGATTTTTTAGATGTTAATGTGTTAAGCGATCCTGAAATCCGTCAAGGAATTAAGGAATTTTCTGATTGGCCAACCATTCCTCAACTTTATATCAATGCGGAATTTATTGGAGGATGCGATATTGTTAAAGAAATGTCTCAATCAGGAGAATTAGCAGAACTTTTAAAATAAAATATTAATTAACAATATTTAGTTAAGCTTAAACATTTTCAATTATCGTTAATCATAATTAATTATATTTGCTTAAAGTGAGTAATAGTAAATTAAAATAATTCTAATCTAAAATTTATCAAATTATAAATTTATCAAACATAAAATGTTATACGCAATTGAAATTAATCAGCTAAATAAAGTTTATCAGAAGTTAAAAAAATCTCCTCCAAAAATTGCTTTACAAAATATTGATTTAAATATAAAAAAAGGCTCAATTTTTGGATTACTTGGACCAAATGGAGCAGGTAAATCAACCTTGATTAACATTATGGCTGGTCTGGTTAAAAAGACTTCAGGAACTCTTAAAATCGCAGGAATAGATATTGATAAAAATCCCCAATTATGTAAATATAAAATTGGCATTGTTCCTCAAGAATTAGTGATTGATCCATTCTTCAATGTTTATGAAACTTTGGAAATTTATGCAGGATATTTTGGAATTAAAAAACCGCAAAGACGAACTGATGAAATCATTGAAGCGCTTGGACTAAAAGATAAAGCAAAATCAAAACCTAGAAGCCTATCGGGAGGAATGAGAAGAAGATTACTCGTTGCTAAAGCATTGGTTCACAATCCTGAAATTTTAGTTCTTGATGAACCAACTGCTGGAGTTGATGTTGAATTAAGAAATCAACTTTGGAAATATGTCAAAAAACTTAATAGCGAACAAGGAACAACGATTTTATTGACTACTCACTATCTTGAAGAAGCAGAGCAATTATGCGATGAAATTGCAATTATTAATAATGGCAAATTAATAGCATGTGATCGCAAAGAAAATTTAATGAAATTACTTTCAACTAAGCAAATTGTTATTTCTACTTTTTCAAAAATCGATAATCAAATATTTTCAACTTTTAGTGAATTAGAAACTAAAATTCTTGAAGAAAATAAAATTGTTATAAATTACGATCCCGAAAAAATAGCTGTTGAAAAAATTTTGCGATGCATATCGGAAGCGAATTTGCAAATCAAAGATATCTCCACTAAACAACCTGATTTGGAAGAAATTTTTAAACATTTAATTGCCAAAAAATGAGTGATTTAATTAGCATTGATCAGCTTTCTATTGCCGATATTGAAAAGATTCACAATCAAGCAGATATTTTTTTTAATAATCCCAATCAACAATTTTTTGATCTTGAAAATAAATTACTAATCAATTTCTTTTTTGAAAATTCTACTCGAACTAGATTGTCATTTGAAATAGCGATGAAAAGACTCGGAGGAAAAGTTATCAATGTTGATATTTCTTTATCTTCGCTAAAAAAAGGTGAATCAATCATCGATATGGCAAAAACTCTTAATGCTATGAATCCAGATTTTGTAGCGATTCGTCATAATTCAAGCGGTATCGTTAATCATTTAAAAAAACATATTGATGCAAATTTAATAAATGCTGGAGATGGAACAAATGAACATCCTTCGCAAGCTTTACTTGATAGTTTTGTAATAAAAAAACATAAGAAAAATTTAGCTAATTTAAAAATTGCAATTTGTGGAGATGTTCTTCACTCAAGAGTTGCTAGATCAAATATAAAATTACTAAAAAAATATGGTTGCGAAATTCGCATAATTACTCCTCCAACTTTGATTGTAAATCAATATCGTCAATGGTTCAAAGAAAAATGGAATATTGAAGTTTATGAAGATTTGGTTTCTGGAATTTGCGGAGTCGACGTGATCATGATGTTAAGAATTCAGCAAGAAAGAATGTTAGGATGTTACATCCCATCCTTAAGCGAATATTTTAATATTTACGGACTTGATTATCAAAAATTAAAACTTGCACCTAATGCATTAATTTTGCATCCAGGACCAATAAATCGTGATGTGGAAATTGCTTCAAATTTAGCTGATGATAATAAAGTTAGTTTAATTCTTCAGCAAGTTTGCGCTGGTGTGGCAGTAAGACAAGCATTGTTATTATCTTTAAACAAAAATTAGACAATTAAAATAATTTAATTCTTTTTTAAAAAAAAACATTGCATTAATTTTTATAAGTATTAGCAAGCAAATTAAATTTTTATTTTATAAAAATGCAATCGATTAAATTAAAAAAATTTAAATGGTGATTTTATAATTTTTATTAGAAATTTTTTTAATATAAATTTTTCTTTACATTTAAAAAATTTTAATTAGGTTGCACTATCCTTTTTAGAAAAATTTTTTTGGTATCAATTAAATTTTATTTTGTTAACATTAAACTCGACAAAAAGAAATGGCACAAGAGCAAGAATATGATCGAGCTAGAAACTCGAAAGTTTATTATTTAAATTTTAGGAAAAAAAACTTTAAAGAACAAAATTCTAGCAGTAAGATTGATTCTATGGCTAATAGCATTAGAGATTTTGTTGTAAAAAATCGACCAAACATCCCTGTTTACTGTCTTCGTGCTCACTCAATTAAAAAAGCCGCAAAGTTTTTTGTAAAAAATTTTACAAATGCTAAATATGACAGTTCGGTTCTTTATTCTGTAAAAAGTAATTCCGATAAAATTGTTTTAAAATATCTTTTTGAATCAGGTGTTTCTAAGTTTGATGTTGCATCGCTTTTTGAAATAAAATTAATCGATGAATTGTTTGGCAAAAAAGCAAAAATGTTTTTTATGCATCCCATCAAGTCTCGCGAATCAATAAAATCGGCATATTTTGATTTTAACATTCGTGATTTTTCTTTAGATTCTTTTGATGAATTAGAAAAAATTCTTGAAGTAACTAAAAATGCTAAAGATCTTAATTTGCATATTCGTCTTTCAATTCCTAATTCTCACAGTGCAATTGATCTATCTGGAAAATTTGGAATACTTCCTTCTGAGGCAACGGGTTTAATTAGAAAAGCAAGAGCAGTTTCAAAAAAATTAGGAATTTGTTTTCACGTAGGATCACAATGTATGGATCCCGTTGAATATCGCAACGCAATTAACACTGCCAAGGAAGTCATTAGAAAGGCAAGAGTTCGTCTTGATGTTCTTGATGTTGGTGGTGGATTTCCTTCGATTTATCCTAGCATGGCTCCCCTTGAAATGCATAGTTATTTTGATGAAATTTTTGAAGCTATCAATCAAGCAGATTTTTCTAATAATTGTGAAATTTGGTGTGAACCAGGACGAGCATTAGTTGCCGAAGCGGTGTCATTAGTTGTTAGAGTTGAAGCTAGAAAAAAGAACATGCTTTACATCAATGATGGAACTTATGGTGGACTTTTTGATGCAGGGTTCCCAGGTTTTATTTATCCAACTCAAGCAATTAGAATTAAAAATCCTAAAACTTTAGAAGGAGAAAAAACTTCATTTGGATTTTATGGTCCAACATGCGATTCGATGGATACCATGAAAGGTCCATTTTATTTGCCAGAAAATATTTCCGAAGGAGATTATATCGAAATTGGTCAATTAGGAGCATATTCTCGAAGCATTAGAACGGAATTTAATGGCTTTGGGGAAGTATTGCAAATTGAAGTGAGCGATGAACCAATCGAATCAATGTATGTTTCTAGCGAATCTAATTTAGAAAGTTCTAGTAAAAAATTATAAATAGTTAAATATTGTTAACTATAATTAAAAAATAATAATCATCTATAATAATGACTGAAAAAAAAATAAAAAAACAAGATCTTTTAAAAAAAACTGTTAAGCATATTGACATAACTTCATTTGATTCACGAAATATTATCAAACAAATGAATGAGATGTCATTCACTTCTCGTGATCTTGGTAATGCTACGGAAATTTTTAACATGATGCTTAAGGATCAAAAATGTTCAATTATTTTAACCTTAGCAGGATCGACTTCGGCTGGTGGATGTATGCAAATTTATGCTGATATGATCAAATATAACATGGTTGATGCGATTGTTTCAACCGGAGCATCAATCGTTGATATGGATTTTTTTGAAGCTTTAGGATTTAAGCATTATCACGGAACGCAATTTATTGATGATAAATTACTTCGCGATAATTACATCGATCGAATTTACGATACTTTCATTGATGAACAAGATCTCCAAAAATGTGATCATGCTATTTTTGAAATCGCTAATAAGCTCGAAGCTCGACCATATTCTTCTCGAGAATTTATTTTAGAAATGGGAAAATTTTTAACCAAAAAAGCTAAGAAAAAAGATTCACTGGTTCAACTGGCTTATGAAAATAATGTGCCAATTTTTTGTCCAGCATTTACTGATTCATCGGCTGGATTTGGGCTAGTTTTGCATCAAGCTAAAAATCCTAAAAAACATCTTACTATCGATTCAATTGCTGATTTCCGTGAATTAACTGATATTAAAATCTCAGCAAATACTACGGGATTATTGATGATTGGTGGAGGAGTTCCTAAAAATTTCGTTCAAGATACCGTAGTTTGTGCAGAAATTTTAGGCAAAGAAGTTGATATGCATAAATATGCCGTGCAAATTACCGTTGCTGATTCTAGAGATGGAGCTTGCTCTTCATCAACTCTTAAAGAAGCTTGTTCTTGGGGTAAGGTTGATACTGCTTATGAACAAATGGTTTATGCTGAAGCTACATCCGTTATTCCCCTTTTAGTTTCAGATGCATATCATCGCGGATATTGGAAAAAAAGAAAAAGAAGAAATTTCACAAAGCTATTTGCAAAATAAGTTTTTAGTATATCTTATAAAAACAAGATAAATTATTTTGATCTTTGGTTTTTATTTTTCGTTTATATTTTTAGTTTTTATTTTTTGGCAATTTAAGTTTAATTCGATTTTTTATGGTTCGGCAAAAATCTTTATTAAGAGTTATTGCATTATATTTAATTGCAATAATTTTTGTTGCTTTTAATATAACTTCAATAAAAGTTTTATCTATCGCTACCATATTCCCCTTGCTTGATGTTATGATGGTTTTTTATTTTGCAATTTTTCGTCAAACCTTTGGAATTTGGTTTATTTTTCTTATGGGCATTTGGTGCGATGCTCTTACGGGAAATGATTTAGGAATCACTTCCCTATGCTACATAATCATGGTTAAATTCTTTTTAACCATCAATCAAAAAATGTTAATTCGTGAAAATTTTATTCAAATTTGGCAACAATTTGTGGCATTTTCTTTTGTGATTATTGCATTAAAATGGGGATTATTATCAGTTCTTGAAGGAACTTTTATTGGAATCACTGTTCCCTTAATTCAATTTTTAATTTCAGTTTTTTTATATGTTCCAATGCATAAATTTTTTGATTATCTTAGCTTAAAATTATTAGGAGATGATTAGTGTTAAGGGATATTCGTAAAAATAAAATATTTAATCGTCGAGCATTAATCCTAGGAGCTGGACAATCTGCTCTAGCAGGAATTTTAGTACTTCGTTTAGGGTATTTACAATTATGGAAGCATGAAGAATATTCTATCCAATCAGATAGTAATCGTATCAAACCAATCATCAATCCAGCTCCCAGAGGAATGATTTTTGATCGCAATGGAATTTCATTAACAAAAAATGAAAGTAATTTTCGACTTTTACTTTACATCGAAAGAAAAAAAAACTTTGAAGAAGTTGTTGAAAAATTATCTCAAGTTCTTGATTTAAGCGAAGATGGAAAAAATGTTTTTTTAGCAAAAATAAAAAATGCTCGTCGTAAAAATATCATCTCTCTCATTGATAATCTTGGCTGGGATGATCTTGCTCGTATCGAAACTAATTCCCATCTCTTGCCAGGAGTTTCCATTGAAAGTGGAATTATCAGACGCTATCCCTATCCTCTAGAAACTGCTCATTTCTTGGGTTATGTTTCTCTTCCTTCAGAAAAAGAAATTGATGAAAATGAACAAGCTTTATTTATGCATCCCGATTTTAGGCTTGGAAAATTTGGTATTGAAAAAAGTTTTGATGAAGTGTTAAGAGGAAAATATGGAGTAAAATATGTTGAAGTTAATGCCCGTGAAATTCCGCTTCGTACTCTCTCCACCAAGCCTTATGTTGAAGGATCGCGAATTAATCTTTCCATTGATGTTAAATTACAAAAATTTGCCACGCAAAGAATCAAGGAAGATGTTGCATCAGTGGTAATGATGGATGTAAAAACGGGTGAAGTTTTGGTTTATGCATCATCACCATCCTTTGATCCTAACAATTTCGTCGAAGGAATTTCTAAAGATTATTGGAAAGAATTATATGACGATCCCAAAAAACCATTAAGCAATAAACCGCTATCAGCTCAATATCCCCCAGGCTCAACTTTCAAACTTATGGTTGCGCTTGCTGCACTGGAAAATAAATTTAATCCCGCAACTAGAGTTTATTGTGGAGGTTCTTATCAACTTGGCAGAAGAACATTTCATTGCTGGAAAGAAGAAGGACATGGATCGCTGGATTTAGTTTCGGCAATTATGCATTCTTGCAATACTTATTTTTTCACGGTTGCCAGTCAAATTGGTCATGAAAAAATTTTAGAAATGGCAAAAAGATTTGGTTATGGAGAAAAGCCCGATATCAGTATTCACGGTGCCAAAGCAGGATTATTACCATCAACTGAATGGAAACAAAAAGTTTTTAATCAACCTTGGGTAAAAGGCGATACCTTAAACACCGCAATTGGTCAAGGTAATGTTTTAGCAACTCCTTTGCAAATGGCTGTCATTACCGCAAGAGTTGCTAATGGTGGAATTCCAATTAAGCCATATCTTGTTCGTAATCAAAATATCTTCAAACAATTTGATGAATTAAAATCTCAACCTTTGGTTGATCAAGGATATTTAAAGCTTGTCCAAGAAGGAATGCGCAGAGTAATTAACGAACCAGGTGGTACAGCTTACGGCAAAAGAATTGAAGTTAAGGGCTATGAAATGGCTGGAAAAACCGGAACTTCTCAAGTTATTTCCAAAAGAGAAAAAGAAATGACCAATGCCGAAAAAGAAGCCAATGCTAATCACGCAATTTTTGTTGGATATGCTCCAATTCAAGATCCCAAATATGCAATTTCAGTGGTAGTTGAACATGGAAAAAGTGGATCTATGGCAGCCGCTCCGATTGCCAAGGATATTTTAGTTGAAGCCCAAGGATTGAATAATCGCAAGGAATCCTAATCGTCGTTCTTTCGCCTCTACAATTTTTCACAAACTCGCAAAAACCTTCGAGCACCTAGCTAAGCCCTTGAGGGCTTACATCCCTACAATTTCGCTAAATAGTC
>CAMCSJ010000012.1 GCA_945878005.1 Rickettsia typhi
AATCGCAAAAACACCAAAGCTAAATTGAAGGATTTAGAAGAAAGAGAAAAAATGAAATCAAAGAATATTATTAATAAAAATGAATTTAAAATTGAAAATGATCCTAAGAATTTTGATCAAAATAACCAAGGAAATCAAGGTTTTAATCAACAAAATACTAGTCCAAATTTTAATGAAAATAATTATAATAATTCCAATGGTTATCAACAAAATCAATCTAATATCAACAGTAATCAACAAAATTCACCAAATGTTAATAGTTATCAACAAACTCAACCTAATCAAATAAATCCTAGTAATAATCAACAAAATCAATCTACTCCTAACTCTTATCAACAAAATCAAATTAAAGCTGATAGTTATCAACAACCAAACTCTCAATCTAGTTACTATCCTTACCCTAATGATAACAAGATTTCTCAATATCCAAATCAAAATTATGAACCAAGATCTTCATCTGCAATTGTTCCAGTAATTTCTCAAGAAACTCAACAAAAAATTTCTTCACAACCTCGTGCAATTAACTCTAATCCAATTTCAATTAGTGATGAAAAAATCGCCGAAGATATTTCTAGCGAACAAATCAATAAAAAAACCAACTCCAATAACAATAAAATCATCGGTCAAATAATTAGAAGAAATAGAAATCTTCGAGAAAATTCTAATACTCAACCAGTCAATAATCCTCCAATCTCCAATTCTACTATTCAAGAAAGCAGTAGTCCAATATCTCGATTTAGACCTAATGATGTTCAATAAAAATTCTGATAAATATTTAGCGAAATTAATTTATCAAAAAAAATAGCCTTAAAAAAAAGCCTTAAAAAAAAGCCTTAAAAAAATCCCAAAAATTAGCCTTAAAATTAGCCTAAAATAACTTTCAAAAAAATTGCCAATCTATTTAAATTTAGTTTCTAAAAATAATAAAATTGGATTTAATTTTTTGATATAAATTCAATTTATTTGTGATTATTTTTTAGATAAAGATCAGGTCGAATTCTAGCAGTAATCTCTTGAGCTTGAAGATATCTAAATTGCTTGATTTTCAAATGATGTCCTGATAATAAAACTTCGGGAACCTTACGATTTCGCCAAATTGCAGGACGAGTATAATGAGGATATTCAAGAAGATTACTATATTCATCATTTTCACCATTACCAAATGATTCCTCGGTTAGTGACTCTTGTGCTCCTAATACCCCTTTAATGTTTCGCAAAATCGCATCAATTACCGCAAAGCAAGCAATTTCTCCACCTGATAAAATATAATCTCCTAATGATATTTCTTCAATTTCAAATTCATCAATAACTCGCTGATCAATTCCTTCATATCTAGCACATAACATCATTATTTCTTTTTCCTGAGATAATTCTCTAGCAATTTGTTGATTAAAAACTTTGCCTCGAGGAGAAAAATAAATAATTTTTTTAATATTGGAATTCAGATTTTTTTCTATAGCATTAGCTAATATATCAGCCTTTAAAACCATTCCTGCACTTCCTCCATAAGGAGTATCATCAACTGTCTTTCTTGAATCAGAAGCATAATCTCGAATATTAATTGCTTGATAAGACCAAATATTTCTTTTTAAAGCATCTGCAGTGATAGAGAAATTTAAAACTCCTGGGAAAATTTCTGGAAATAAGGTGAGAATTTTAAAATTAATTTTATTAACAAAATTCGATGAAGATGAATTTTGTGAATTACAATCTTCAATGCTTTGAGAATCATTTCGATGATCATTTTCTTGATAGCTTGGTTGATTAAAAATCATGAAAATTATAAGTTAATTATTTAAATCTTAAAAGAAAAAAAATGCTTTAATCTAGTACTTGCCTGATTAATTTGATCTTGATTTTGAATCATTGAAAATCTGACATATCCTTCACCATTCTCTCCAAATGAACTTCCTGGAGACATTGCTATTCCAGCTTCCAAAATCATTTTTTTACAAAAATCAAAAGAAGATAAATTACTAAATTGCTTAGGTAATTTTGTCCAGCAAAACATGCTTGCCTTAGGTTTATCAATATGCCAAGCTAATTCTTGTGAAAAATTTTTAACAAAATACTCACCTCTTTGTTGATATAAATTTCGCAAATTTTTAAGATAATCATCATTTTCCTCTTCAAGAGCTAAGCTAGCAATCATCTGCAATGGAGTAAATGATCCATAGTCTAAATATGATTTTATTTTATATAAAGCTGAAATTAAATTTTGATTTCCTAAAGCAAAACCAACTCGAGTTCCTGCTAATGAATAACTTTTTGAAACCGAATAAAATTCAATTGCAATATCTTTTGCTCCTTTAACTTCAAGGATTGAATGAGGTTTATCTTGAGGTGAAAAATATAACTCTCCATAAGCAATATCCGAGATAATATAAATTTGATATTTTCTACAAAAATCTACTAACTCTTGATAAAAATCTAAATTAGCAATTTCAGTTGTAGGATTACAAGGATAGCTTACAATTACTGCTTGAGGTTTTTGTTTTTGAGTTTCAACTAAAATCTTAAATTTTTTTAAAAAATCCATCGAACTAATTGCCGAGATATGTTTTAAATTTGTTTTAGCAATTACAAATGCAAAAGTATGAATAGGATATGATGGAGATGGAACGCAAACATAACTTTTACTATCAGAAATTGCATTAGCCAATGAAGCAATTCCTTCTTTAGATCCAATGGTTACTAAAGCTTCTTTTTTATAATCTAATTCAACTCCAAATCTTCGATAATAAAAATTTGTGATCTTTTTTTTAAGCAATTCAATTCCACCCGTTACCGAATATCCGTAGAGCTTAGGATCAAGAGCTAATTTTGATAATTCATTCATAACATTTTGGGGAGGAGGAGAATCGGGATTGCCCATTCCAAAATCAATAATTTCTTTACCATCTTCAATTGCTTGCTGTTTAAGCTCATACATCGATGCAAAAATATAGGGAGGTAATTCTTCTGTTAGATAAAATTTTTTTTGCATCTTGGTTAGTTTTAGTTATAAGATATTATAAACAGTTAATAATAGTTCTTAGTTTTTATTTTATGCTATAGATTATTATAGCTTTTTGGAACAATTTTTTAAAATCAACTTAAAAAACTATGATTACAATAAAACTCTAAAAAACATCAGTTATTTTGACAATTGTGAATCACATAGTCAATTTTTTTATGATATTTTATGAACAAAAATAATATTTCCAAACTTCTTGAGGTTAAGGGATTTAATACTTACGAAATCAGCATAAGACTGGATTTAATAAAGAAATTATTGAAAGAATCTAATATTTCAATTGCTTTAAATGAAGAAAGGAAGTTAGAAAAAATTCTTAACAAAATTGCCAATGATCAAGTTGAAGAGGAAGATCTTAAATTTTGTAAAAAACTTTGCAATTTTGATAGCAATAATGGTCAATCAAAAAATAGTGATTTAATTTACAAACTATCCAAAATAATTAAAAATACTCGATCCAGTGATGTTGATGAAGACGAAATGGTTATACTTCGTCAATCAGATCTATTTAAAAATCTCAAAGATACAATTATTAAAAAAACTCATATAACTCTAGAAAATAATAATTATATTTTGAATTATCAAATCGAAGAAGATTCTTCTTCAAAATTATCATTTAGAGTTAAATTTAGTGATAATAAAGTAGTGTTTTCATTTCCAGAAAATAGTGTTAAAAATTACTCAAAAAACTTCGATAATAACAAAGTTAATAATGAAATATTTAATCAATTATTCATTGAAGAAATCCAAATTGCAATGTTGGAAAAATTAAATATTGAATTTCCCGATACTTATCAAATGCTATTAAAATCCAAAGAATTTATATATTTTAAGCATGATAAATTATCTTCCAATTATCAAAATAATGAAATAAATCCTTTAGAAAATATCGAAATTATTCGCTTCAATTTTCAATTAAAATTAGCATATAATATTGATATTAAAGATCCAAAAATTATTAATCTTTCAAGAAATTATATTAGAGATTCAATTCATAAAAAATTTTATAGCTATAATTTTTTTAAAAAACTTGAGAATTCAAGAAAGCCAAGCATTCCCGAGGTTGGAATCGCAATATAAAAAACACTTGTTTATTTATAAAAATAATCAATAATGAAAGGATTATTTTTTAAAAAAATTTTCATAAATTATCTTTATTATGGCTGAAATAAAAAAATTACTTGATGGCTTTAAAATCTTTAAAGCTACAGTTTTTTCAAAGCAAAAGGATGTGATTAAACACTTAATTATTCAACAACATAAACCAACAACTTTGGTTATTTCATCTTGTGATATCAAAATTTCTCCAAGTGAAATCTTTTCAACTAATCCTGGAGATTTTTTTACGATATACAATATCGGTGGACTTATTCCAAAATATAATACTGAAGGAATTAGTGGAATCATATCAGCTTTGGAATATGGTGTAAATAATCTTATGGTTGATACCATTTTAGTTCTAAGCAACACTAAGAATATTAGTTCAAAAATGATTATGTCTGATGATTATTTAAGTAACAAAAATAATATTTCCAGTGCAATGAAAACATGGCTATCTATTGCGGATGAAGCTAAAGAAGCAGTTTTAACTCAAATGTCTGATAGCTCTAAAGAAGATCAAGAACTTGCCTTTGAAAAGGAAGCGCTTATTATTTCAATTCGTAATCTTCTTACTTATCCATACATCCGAGCTAGAATTGACAATAATAGTTTAAAAATTATTGGATGGCAATTTGATGTGGAAAGTGGTGATCTTTTCGCCTTAGACTCAGGAACAGGCTTGTTTGAAAGAATTGAATAGCAAATATTTACAAATAATATTTTGTAATATAAAAAATATTATTTTTTAACTGTTGATTTTTTATAATAAAATGATTAAATGTTGTTAGATATTATTTTATTTAAATTAAAAATTAAAAAGTTATGACACAAAACAATCATAAAATTAAAGAGAATAAATTTGCACTATTTTCTTCGAAATTTAGAAAATTGATCAGTATTTATTCATCAAAGACCATTTATTCAAATACCATTATTGCTATATTCTTCTTGGTCTTGGGAGTTTTTGGAACTTTAACTTTTCAATCGATAAAACATCATTACGAAGTTTCAATTATTAAAAAACATTTAGGTAATTTTTATCATGATTTTGACAATGATTATGTTGGATTAACAGATGATAATCAAGATATTCAAAGAGAAATTAATCAGATACAAAAAATAACAAATCAAGCTTTACTTCAGCATCGTCAATTTTTTGATCAAAATAATCTAAGACAAAATTTTACAGCAATTGAATCTAAAAACAATAATAGTAGCAATGTAAAGCTTCATGAAGATGATAAATTTCTTTATTATGAATTGGTATTTAATGGTTTTAGTAAGGATGAAATCACTGCTGAAATTAAAGATAATATTCTAACCTTCCAAGCAATTAAGAAATCTGGTGAAGCAAATATTCCAGATAATAATTCTAAGAAAAATCAGGAAGTAGTTCAGCAAAATACTGCTAGTTTTAGCTACTCATTCTTGCTTAACAACTTTAATGATTCAATACCTGCAGATATTACTAAACTTGACGATAAGGTTATTGTTAAAATTGCCAAAAAATCAACTCACAAAGCTTTATAGTTTATTAAAAATCTAATTCTCATAGATTTAAATAGGTTTTTTTACAAGCAGTTTTAATATTCTTCTATCTGCCAAAATTATAGGGATGAGGATTTCGAAATCAGGATTATGAAAAGAGGATTTTGAAACTATAATTTATCAGGCTAAATTTCAACTTCTTAACAAATAAATTTTCTAATTGATTTAACTTAAAATTTATTATAATATTTTAAATTAATCATTTTTTAATTAAAAATAATTAATTTAAAAATATTTTATAATTAAGCGTTATTTTCAGTTCTTATTTTTTCGTAAAGATTATTATAGATCGAAGTTTCGTAATTATTTTCAATGATAACATCATTTATAATTGTAAATTTTTCTTTCATCTTATCTATATCACTGCTAGTTTGAGGTATTTTTGAAATTAATCTTTGAATGCTATTAAATTTATTAAGATCAAAAATTTTAATATGATTTAAGAATAGATCAAAAAACTTATCGATCATTTCAATATGGTTAAGACTCTTATTTTCAGAAATAATAAGAAAATCATCCATAATATTATTTTTAAATTTAACTATCTCTAACTTATCTCTTTCATTGACGATATCATTAAAGAATAAAGCAAATTGATTAATATCCTCTTGGGGGAAGGATTTTATGAATTTTGATAACTTAACTTTAAGTTGTTCAATTAAATCCTTTCTTTCAATATCTTTATTCAATTCAACTCTTTTTAAAATTTGAATTTTGGTATTAACAATTTCTGGAGAATCATTATTCTTAAAAAAATCCTTATTATCAGGAGAAATTAGATTTGCAAAAATTTTGATTTTATCTGCAAACTCATTTGGCTGATCATTATCATTAAAAAAATTAAAAGGTAAATTATCAAGAAATTGATATTTTTCTTCATCAACTTCTTTTAAAACCTTTTTAAGATGAGGAAGTAAATTTTTCATTAAAATTGATCTGTTAGCAACAGCTTCATATCCTAATGCAATGGAAATATATTGTTCGAAAATTTTATTTTTAAATTTTATAGTTTCATCAGTTTCATTGTCTAAATAAAAATTATCTGGGAAGAAGTCAATGACATCCTCTGGATTATCATTAATTGTTTTTAAATAATTCTTGGTTTTTACTAAAATTTTATTTGATAATTCCCATGAATTTTCATAGTCCTCAAACAATGTCATTAGTAAGTCATTTATTATTTTAACTTTATATAAAATTATCTCATTACTATCATCGATTTTAAAATAATCACTAGCAATATTTGTAATAAAATTATTTAAAACTTCAATTTTAAAATCAACATCTTCATCAGAATCATTCTCTAAAAAAATATCATTAGGAAGATTGTCAATTAGCATCGTTTTATCTGGGTAAAGCTGTTTGAAATTATTTTTTAGTTCACTAAAAAATAATGCTATCTCACTAGCTTCGCTTAATGATATGTTTTGGTTTATTTGTTCATTCATATAATTTTACAAAAGTATTTTTTTAAAAAAATTTTCAATATATTTTTTATCATTATGAATTATTAAATCAATCTTTTTTTGATATAAAATTTAATGTGTTTCAATGATGATTAAAATCAAAAATTTAATTATTTAATTTTACTAACGCAATTTTAAGTTCTTTTAATTGCTTATCGCTAACACTCGTTGGAGAATTCATCATTAAGTCCTGAGCTTTTCCGTTCATTGGAAAAGGAATAACTTCACGAATATTTGGCTCATCTGCTAATAGCATAATTATTCTATCAATTCCAGGAGCAAGTCCACCATGCGGAGGAGCTCCATATTTAAAAGCATTTAATAATGCTCCAAATTGCTTTTCTACAACTTCCTTTCCATATCCTGCAAGTTCAAAAGCTCGATACATAATTTCAGGTTTATGATTTCTTATCGCTCCCGAACATAATTCTACTCCATTACAAACAATGTCATATTGATAGGCTTTAATTGATAAAGGATCTTGATTATTCAATGCTTCAATTCCTCCTTGAGGCATAGAAAATGGGTTATGAGAAAATTCAATTTTATTATTATCGTAATTAAGTTCATACATTGGAAAATCTGTAATCCAACAAAATTTATAAATTGATTCATCGATTAAATTTAAATCAATACCAAGCTTAATCCTTACCAATCCTGCAATCTTAACAGCTTCAAATTCTTTTCCGCATGAAAAGAAAATTGCATCTCCTGCTTTTAGGTTAGAAATTTTTTGTAATTCATCTAATTTTTCCTTCGATAAAAATTTTGCAATTGGACTTTTAGCTTCATTATTTTCATCAAATATTATATAAGCCAAACCCTTAGCTCCATTCATTTGAGCATATTCAATCATTTTATCAAAAAAAGATCTCGGTTGATTTGCACATTTAGGAGCAGGAATTGCACGAACTATTCCTCCCTGCTCTATCGCTTTGGTAAATATTGAAAATTGTGAATCTTTAAAAATTGAAGTTGCATCGCAAATTAAAATTGGATTTCGCAAATCAGGTTTATCAATTCCATATTCTAACATAGCTTGTTTATAAGGAATTCTTATAAATTTTTCTTCAGATACTTTTTTACAACCAAATTTATTAAAAATATTATACATTACAGGTTCAATTACTGCAAAAACATCTTCTTGATTTACAAATGCCATTTCAATATCTAATTGATAAAATTCAGGCGAACGATCAGCTCTTAAATCTTCATCACGAAAGCATGGAGCTATTTGGAAATATCGATCAAATCCTGAAACCATTAACAATTGCTTAAATTGCTGAGGAGCTTGAGGAAGAGCATAAAATTTATTAGGATGAAGTCGAGCAGGAACTAAATAATCCCTTGCTCCTTCAGGTGAGGATGCTGTTAAAATAGGAGTTTGAATTTCAAGAAAATTTTTATTATTTAATTCGCTACGAATTGATGAAATAACTTTAGAACGTAGGATGATATTGCGATGGGTTTTTTCTCGACGCAAATCTAAAAATCGATATTTTAATCTTAATTCCTCAGGATAATTTTCATTATCAGCATTAATTTGAAAAGGAATCTGCTCGGCTAAGGATTCAATCAACAATTGGTTAACTTTTATTTCAATCTCTCCCGTAGTGATTTTAGAATTTATTGCATCACCATTTCGAGCAACAACTTCACCAATGATCGTAATTACTGATTCAAGCTTAATTGAAGCAATTTTATCTAAATCTAAATTATTATTTTGAGAGTCAATTACAATTTGAGTTATACCATAATGATCTCGAAGATCGATAAAAATTAAACTTCCGTGATCTCGTTTGGAATGAACCCATCCTGATAATTTTACCTCTTTTCTAAGTTGTTTTATTGATAATTCATTACAGTTGTGAGAGCGATATTGATGCATATTTAAGTCTATGATTGTTAAGAAAAATTTAAGAATAATATTTTCTTGGAAATTTTAATTTTCTTAATTTTAAAAACAATTAAATTATTAAATTTAACTAAAATAAATAACTCATCAACAAAATATTTATTTTTTTATTCGCTTGGAAGTGAGTTTCTAGCTAGATAAATCATGCATTTAATAAATGAAGAATTTTAGATAATAACAAAATAACTTTATTTAAAATTTAGTATTTAATGTTAAAGTTAATAAATTATTTTAAATCAATTTATTATAAATAACAAAAATGGAAGTTAACAATTTTTAACAATTGTTAACTTCCAAATAAATCGTTAATTATGATTTTAAAATCAATGATTAATCGTAATATTGATTTTATTTTATTAAACAAAAATTGATTTTAATTCATCTTCACTATCATCGGAATAATCTTCATTATCTTGCTCCTGAGCTTGATTATTATTTAAATCAAGAAGATAAAGTAAACTCTGATGCTCATCAGCATTAAAGATATCGCATAATTCCTTATTTGCTTGAAGGAAACTTTCCATTCTTCTGATTGTTAAATCAATATCGGAATCGCGATGCAATCCAAATAAGGATGCACAAATTTCTTTTGAAAGAACAATATCACCATTTGAATCAGTTATAAGAGCTCTTTGATCTAATAAATCTTCTCTATTTAGATTTTTATTTTGTTCCCATGAATAGCCAAGGAAATTATAAATATTTTCTCTTTCTTCATCATTTACGGCAATTAAAACTAAATTCTTTTTACTGAAAATATTTTGATTTTCAGTATAGTCAAAAGCTAGTGAGAAATTATAAGAAATTAAATTTCTTAAAACCTTAAATGAAATATCGTTTCGTAGATATTCCAATAAAGAAATATTGAACAATTCAAGATTTGCTACCAAATTAAAAACATCTTCGATTGCTTTATTAACTTCATTAGGATTTCTTACCCCAATCATTTTTGCTGAATAGTCGTGAGGAATAATGAATGATCCAGAAAATCCTCTATTGATTGATTCTTGTGCTTGAGATAATTGCCATTCTTTGCATTCTCCTTCAGTAAGGATCGAAGCAAGAATTGCTTGGTTTTGTTGATTAAAACCTTTTCTGAAAACTAATTTAATTTGATGTCTAACAGTTTCACAAATTGGGTTAGTTGTAGTTTCAATTTTTAAATCAGGATTACTTGCACTAAAATTTAAGATTTTTTGCATTACTGAATTTTTCAAAATTGCATCGATATCTTCAATGTTATCGTTAAAATATTGATGAATTTCTTGAACTCCATCTTGTTGTTTTTTAAATTCACTTTGAGATAATGAAAATTTTTCAGCTACTTCTTGAGGAAGTAGAGCATTTACTGATTCAGACATTTGAGCGTTAACCAAATTATTTTTTTGATATTCACTTGAAAATGCTGTAAAATCATCTCCATTATTTGCGTTTATTGAAGAATTATCAAAATCAGAATTTAGTAATTTATCTTTGTTAGAATCACTGTAATCATTTGATATATTATTTGCATTAACTTGATATTCTTTACTCATTGTTTCTTGTTCATTACGAGCTTGATCTCTAATAGCAAGAAGGGTTTGATTAAGTTCCTCACCTTTTGCAATACCAAGATAATTTGCAGTTTCTTCATGCGATAATGAAAGTGATTGACCATCTTCAATATTTTTGATTTGCCAATTTTCAATTGAATTTGGATTAATTCCAAGATCTTTTGCAACTTCAGCAATTGAAGTTTTTTGGTCATCAAAAATAATTTGAATTTGATAATCTTGATTATTAGGACTTTTTTCAAGTCGAATATCCAAATATGGTTCAGAGTAAAATTTAATAGTTTTTTCGTCAAACTTTTTAATATTTGCTTCGATTAATTGATTAAATCTTTTAGTGTCGATTTCATTTTCAATCTCATAAAAAATTCCATCTGGATTTTGTGCTAAATAATATTGGCAAATTTTACTATCATTGCCGATCTCATTGGCATAAAAGCAATCTGAAATTCCATTTTCATTATCCAACAATCCAACCTGAGTGAATTTTTGATATAGCTTGCTGTAGGTCTCACTAAGTTGATTAAAATATTTTTCATCATTTTTAGAAGAAAATAATGCGGTAATTTTTAATGAAGAAATTATAATTCTTAATTCATTTTTGTTAATAAAAGAAGCAATTGGCAAACCTACATTATTGCCAATATTTATTCCTACTTTTAAAAAATAGAGATTAACAAAGTTTAAAAACTTTTCCTTATAGTTATTAATTAATATGTTACTAACCAACTCTTCACTGAAAACATTGTTTATAAATGATTCTTTATCAATACTAATAATTTTAGTTAGATCCAAATTGGCGTTATTTTTTAAAGCATTTATTTGATCATCAATTCCATATTTTAAAATATTTTCATAATCATTGATTAGTCTAGAATCAACAACCATATTAGTTTGAGAAGCGTTAACAATCTCTTCATTAGTTATTTTCACTTCTTCTTTTGTTGTTTTATTGATATTATTTATAACTTGATTTTGTCCTTTAGATTTATTGCTAATTTCAATTTCTAAATCATTGAAAATAGTTTCGATAGATAAGTTATCACAAAATTTACGATAATTTGCAAAAATTGGAGTTTCGATTACCGTATTTTCCAATGCAAAAAAACATTGTTGCAATAATTTATTTGAATTAGCTACATATGCTTTATATAAGATTTCATAAATATTGAAAACATGATCAAATAAATCTAGATTTTTTTTCTCAATGCTAATTGCAGCAACTATTTTAAGACTTGAAATTACTGTTTTTAACTTTTCACTAGATTTTTCTACTTTTTCTAAATTAAAATTTTGATTTTCATTTTTACTTTCAATATCAATTCCAATGGTGAAAAGATAAGATTTAATAAGTTCAAAATATTTTTCACAATATTGTGAATCAGCTAATAATTCTTTTGCACAATCAGGAGTATAAATTAATTTGTTTTTATCAATTGTTGATAAAAATCCCGATAATTTATGATTGATATTTTGATTGATTAAGAAGCATTCATAATTATCATCACCATTCAATAGATCGCTTGAAAGATTATCAGATTTAAGTAATCTTGAATATACTTGATCAATTCCGTTTCTAATATTTTGATAGTTTAGTAAATTTTCTTGGTATTTCATAAATTATTTTTTTAGTTTAGTAAACGTCGTAAGAGTTAGTTCCACCATGGTAATAACGATTACGACAGATATTGCATTTTGACATTCTAGCAATGAATAATTCAATTGCTCTTGGTTCTTTTAAACAAATAAACCAGCCAATTCCGTGAACAACAGGTAACAAAACAAGTAAATAAAAAAAATTATTTGTAACAACAAATGCTAATAGTGAACATATGCCATTTAATGCAGCAAATGTATAGCTTACTCCAAGAAGAAGTGGAGGTCTTGTTAAACCTAAAAATAGTGGATTAGTTCCGATATTTCCTGAAGACATTTTTTAAAAATTTGTTATAAGTTTTATAAAAAAATTTATATAGATTTACTACTTTTTTTTCCTTAGTAAAAAACATTTCATCTAGTTGTCAACAATTTTTTTATCTTTTTTTATATTATTTTATTTTATGAATTTTATGCTTTATTTTTAAAAAAAAATTAATTAATTTTTGAGTTTAAATTTCCTAAATTTGATTTTTTTATAAAAAATATCTTTTAACAATAATAATTATAAATTATGAGTTTTCTTTCAAAATGCCTAATAAATATTAAACCTTCACCAACAATCGCAGTCTCAATGAAAGCTGCAGATTTGAAAGCTCAGGGAAAAGATATTATTTCCCTTGGAATGGGTGAGCCTGATTTTGATACTCCACAAAATATTAAAGATTTTGCAATTAAAGCAATTCAAAATGGCGAGACCAAATATACCGCTGTCGATGGAACTCCTGCTCTTAAAAAAGCAATCATTGCCAAATTTAAGAGAGAAAATAATCTTGATTATAATTCCAATCAAATATCTGTTAGTACGGGAGCAAAGCAAGTTATTTACAATGCATTAATTGCAACTTTAAACGAAGGAGATGAAGTTTTAATCCCTGCTCCTTACTGGGTTTCTTATCCTGATATGGTTCTTCTTGGTAACGGAGTTCCCGTAATTATCGAATCAAATTCTAAAAATAATTTTAAAATTTCTCCAAATGATTTAGAGAAAAAAATTACTCCAAAAACTAAATGGTTAATTTTAAATTCACCAAGTAATCCTACGGGAACTTGTTATAGTGAATCTGAACTTCGAGGACTTGCTGATGTTTTATTAAAACATTCTCATGTTCATATTTTAAGTGATGATATTTACGAACATTTGATTTTTGAAAATTTAAAATTTGCAACAATCGCTCAAATTGAACCCAAACTTAAAGATCGAACCTTAGTTGTTAACGGAGTTTCTAAAGCTTATGCCATGACGGGATGGCGAATTGGCTATGGAGCAGGAAATGAAAAATTAATTAAAGCTATGGGAGTTATTCAATCGCAAAGCACTTCTTCACCAAGTTCAATTGGTCAAGCAGCAAGTGTTGAAGCACTTAACGGAACTCAAGATTTTATTAAACCTAATGCCCTGCTATTTCAAAAAAGACGTGATTTGGTTGTTAAAATGCTTAATGAGATTGATGGAATTAATTGCAATAATCCCAATGGAGCATTTTATGTTTTTCCTTCTTGTAATGGACTTTATGGCAAAAAAACTCCACAAGGAAATGTCATAAATAACGATAATGATTTTGCAACCTATTTACTTGAGGAAGCATTAGTTGCAGTAGTTCCAGGTATTGCTTTTGGAGCAAAAGATTTTTTTAGAATTTCTTACGCAGCAAGTGATGATTTTTTACTCAATGCTATGAATAGAATTTCTGATGCTTGTAAAAAATTAAAATAATGTAATTTTTTTAATATGATTCTAGTTTTTGATATTGGTAATTCTAACATTGTAATTGGTTTATTTAAAAATAATTCATTAATTCATAAATGGCGATTAATTTCTGATGGTCAAAAATCTTGCGATGATTACGCAGTTGATATCATTGAATTATGCCTTACTAGTAAGGTTGATTGCCTTAATATTAATGGCTGTATTATTGCATCAGTTGTTCCTGTATTAACTTCGCGAATTCAAAATGCAGTTAAAAAATTTACCAATGAAAATGTGGAAAAAAACACTTTCATTATTGGTGATGAAAAAACTAAATTAAATATTGAAGTTAAAATAAAAAATAAAAATGAAGTTGGACATGATCGCTTAGTTAATGCCATTGCAGGTTATAATATTTTTGGTGATAGTTTAACTATAGTGGATTTTGGAACTGCTACAACCTTTGATGTCGTTGGAAAAAATGGCGAATATCTTGGAGGAATTATCACCGCAGGTGTTAATATGTCTTTAAAATCTCTTCATACTATGACCGCTCAACTTCCTAAAATTTCACTTAAAAATCAAAATCATGTAATAGGGAAAAGTACCGTTGAAGCAATGATTTCGGGAGTTTATCATGGTAATATTGCAATGATCGAAGGAATGTTTAGCAAGATTGATAATGAGCTTGGATATAAAACCAAAAAAATAATTACGGGTGGAATTGGTGAAATTTTTAAAACTGCACTTACTCCAATCATCGATCATTTTGACAGCGATCTTACGCTTAACGGATTATTGATTATTTATAACCTTAATCAAAATATTCATAAATCAATAAAATCAAAAATATAAATTCCAAATATTTGCTAAATATTTTCCCAAAATTTTCCAAAAATTTTATCTTATGTTCAATTATAATTTGACAATATAACCATTTAAATTTATTGTTAATATCACTAATTTTTTAATTTTCTTTTAAAAAATTTTTAAAAAATCTTACTTCAATCTCATAAAAATAAACTAATCAAAATTAATTATAAAAATTAAAAAACCCTAATAACTAACAATAACTATTTCTTTAAATAAAATATTTTATAATTAACTAACGATAATGGAACTTAACCTTAAAAAACACCATGACGATTTATTATTCTTGCCTCTAGGTGGAGCAAATGAAATCGGGATGAACCTTAATCTTTACTACTTTAAATCCAAATTTTTGATGATTGATTGCGGAGTTGGATTTGCATATAATATTCCGGGAATCAACATGATGACTCCCGATATTTCATTCATTAAACAAAATCGCCACAATCTAGTTGGAATAGTTTTAACTCATATTCACGAAGACCATATGGGAGCTGTCCAATATTTATGGGAAGAACTTAAAGTTCCAGTTTACGCTACCCAATTTGGTGCTAATTTTTTACGCTCAAAATTAAGTGAATATCGTTTAGATAAAACCGTTCCAATTCACATAATTGACGGAAATAAATCACTTAATCTCGCTCCTTTTGAACTTGATTTTATTGGACTTACTCACTCCGTTCCCGAAATGAAAGCAGTGTTAATCAAAACATCATTGGGTAATGTTTTGCATACGGGTGATTGGAAGTTTGATCCCGATCCAATTATTGGCGAAGTTAGTGAAATTGAAAAAATAAAAAAACTTGGTGATAATCAAGAAATTCTAGCAATGATTTGTGATTCTACCAATGCTATCAATGAAGGTCATTCAAGATCTGAAGGCGAATTATATGATTCATTAAGAAGTTTAATTGCTCAAAGAAAAGGCTTAGTTGGAGTTGCAACATTTGCTTCAAATATTGCCAGAGTTCATACCATTGCAAAAATTGCCAAAGAGTTAGGGCGTAAAATTGTTTTAGCAGGATATTCGCTTCAAAGACTTTACGAAGTTGGGAAAAAAAGTGGATTTTTTTTAGAGGATTACGGATTTATTTCCGATCGCGAAATTAAGCATTACAGCAAAAATGAAATTCTTGTAATTTGCACTGGTTGTCAAGGAGAAGAAATGGCTGCGGTCAGGAAAATCGCACTTGGTAATCATAATTTTATCAATTTTACCAAAAATGATTTGATGATTTTTTCATCGAAAATAATTCCGGGAAATGAAAAGAAAATTTTTGAATTATTCGATCTTCTTGCCAAAAAACAAATTGATGTAATGACCGAAAAAGATCATTTCGTTCATGTCTCTGGTCATCCTTCTCGCGATGAATTGCGTCAAATGTATCACTTAGCTCGTCCTAAAATTTCTATTCCCGTTCACGGTGAATTTATTCACACAAAAGCTCATTGCGAACTTGCTTTGGAATGCGGAATTAGTCGAATCATTCAAGCTGAAAATGGAGTTGCAATTCGAATAAGCAGAGATCTCAGTGCTACCGAAATAGTTGGAAAAGTTAAATCAGGTTATTTTGGAATTGATGGTAATCAATTAATTGATCTTAAAAGTGAAATTATTAAAGAAAGAAAGAAACTCCAAGAAGCTGGAATTGTAATTATTTCGATTGCGGTTAATGATTGTTTAAAAATAATTAATCGTGCAAAAATTATCACTGTTGGATCTTATGATTTAAATAGAGATGAAGAAAGTGAAGATTTTCTTCGCCAAGAAATTTCTTTATTTTTTAAAAATCGCGCAAGAGAACTTGATTTGCATGATGGATTGGGTTTAAGTTTTTTGAAAAAAAAGAAAAAGCGTCTTAAAATTCAAGAAAATAAAATCTTCCAAGATCTTGAAAATCAACTTCGCGCAAAGTTATTAAAAATTTTTGAAGAGCTGATGGGCAAACGCCCTGCCCTTGAAGTTATAATTCATTTAGTCGATTAAAATTTATGAAAATTTCTGCAGAATTAAAAATAATTGCCGATCATTTACGATCATCAGCCTTTTTAATTGCCGATGGAATTCAACCTAGCAATGAAGGAAGAGGTTATGTTTTGCGTCGAATAATGCGAAGAGCAATGCGTCAAGCTCATAAACTTGGCATTAAAGAACCATTGATGTTTCGTTTAGTTGATAGCTTAATAGCTGAAATGGGAAATCAATATCGCGAACTTAAAACAGCTCGAGATTTAATCATTGAAATTTTACGAGATGAAGAAGAAAAATTTCGTGAAACTTTAGAAAAAGGTTTAAAAATTTTAGATGAAGAAATTGCCAAAATCATTGCTAATAGCAATTCCAACACTCAAAATAATTTAAAACTATCCGGACAAATCGCTTTCAAACTTTACGATACTTTTGGTTTTCCGCTTGATTTAACTCAAGATATTTGTCAAGAAAAAAATATTGAAATTGCCACTAATGAATTTGAAAGCGAAATGGAATTACAGCGAATTCGTGCTAGAAAAAACTGGGTTGGATCTGGTGAAGCAAGTGAAGAAAAAATATTTTTTGATCTTAAAGAAAAATTTGGTGAAACCATAACAACTTATCATAGCAATACTAGAATTAAAGCAAAAATATTAGCAATTGTGGAAAATAATCAATTTTTAACTGAAATAAATAGCTTTAACCAAGATTCAACAAGAAATATTTTTTTAGTGCTCGATAATACTTGTTTTTATGCAACATCAGGTGGACAAAAAGGTGATGATGGCAATATCATCAAGCTTGAAACCCAAGAAAACAATATCAAAAATAATTCAGAAAATGATCTAAAAATTAATTATTTGCAACTGGAAAATTATCTCGATATTTTTGAAACTAAAAAATTTGCTGGAAATGTTTTCGCTCATTATATTTCAAGTTGCAAAGGAAATTTCAAAGTTGGAGATCAAGTTGAAGCATTAGTTAATAATCGTAATCGTCAACTTAGATCGCAAAATCATTCGGCAACTCATTTACTTCACAAAGCCTTGAAAGAAGTGCTTGGCGAAAGTGTCACTCAAAAAGGTTCGCAAGTTGATTTTAAACAATTAACTTTTGATTTTAACCTTAATCGCGCAATGACTAATCAAGAAATTGACCAAGTTGAAGAGTTAGTTAATTTTTATATTCGTCAAAATTCCATAGTTGAAACTAATGAAATGAATATTGACAAAGCTAGAGAGTCAGGAGCGCAAGCATTATTTGGTGAAAAATATGATGAAATTGTTCGGGTTGTTAAAATGGGTTCATCGCTAGAGCTATGCGGAGGAACTCATGTCAAAAATACTGGAAATATTGGAATTTTTAAAATCATCAGTGAAAATGGTATTGCTTCGGGAATTAGAAGAATCACTGCCAAAAGCGGTTTTTTTGCCTTGCAATATCTCAAAACTCAAGAACAAAAATTTTACGCCTTACTTGAATCTCTTAAAATTAAACAACAATTTGATGAAGTAAAAAACAGCGATAATGAATTTCTTTCCAGTAAAATTGGCTTTAATGATTTGGCATTTTTTAGTGATGAAAATACTTCGGCAATTATTAGCGAAGATCAAAGATCCTCAATCAATAAAATCATTAAACAAACCGCAGAAATTGGTGAAAATTTTATCCAACAACTCAAACAAAAAGATAAGGAAATCGACAAATTAAAAAAACAAATTTGGCAAGAAAATTTAAAAAATTTAACTAGTGAAAAAATTGGCGAAATTAATTTTGTTCATTACTCTTTTGATAATACCGAAACTAAGGACTTACGCGATATTATCACTGAAGTCAAAAGCTGGGAACGATTTTCAATCAAACAAATTATTGCTTTTTTTTCAATAAAAGATCACAAGGTTTCACTATGCTTAACAATTTCTAATGATTTACAATTAAATCTCGATGCTTCTAAATTAATTATCCCGATGATTGACCAGCTTGGTGGCAAAGGTGGAGGAGGAAAAAAAGATTTTGCGATGGGTGGAGGAATTAACATTAATTGCATCCAAAATGCAATTTCAATTCTCAAACAAAATCTATCAAATTAGTAAATAGCAAAGCTATTTTAAACCGCAAGTAAGGCTATTTTAAACCGCAAGTAGGCTATTTAAACCGCAAGTAAGGCTATTTTAAACCGCATAAATAGTTTAATAATTTTTCATTAATCCTTTGATCACCAACCTTCTTTGATCTATGTGCAATAATCCCGAAGCCATCGGACTCATCCTCACCCCTTGCGGCTTAGATCCCTACAATTTCATGAAATAGTCTCGAAGCTTTCGGGCTCTAAGCTCCCCCCTTGAGGGCTTACATCCCTACAATTTACAGAAATACTTAAAACGCCTACGGGCACATAACTCCCCCCTTGAGGGGGAGTCGACGAACAAGCCTTAACGTTAGTTAAGGCTTAAGGAGTCGGTGGGGGGTCGAAAAGCTAGAGATTGAGTGGATGT
>CAMCSJ010000013.1 GCA_945878005.1 Rickettsia typhi
ACAAAAAACCCGAGTTTTACTTCAAGCCAATCGAGTATCATTGCAAAACTCAATATCTCCAGCATCTATCGAGCCAGATATAACAACAACTAATCAGCAAACTGATTCAGCGGGTGGAGTATTTAACCAAACATTAGAACTAAATCCAAGCCTATTTAGTCTATTAAGAGAATTAGAGTCAAGGATAAGTCAAATTGATCTTTCAGTAGATGTGGTCGCTTTAACAGAAATAGCACAACAAGAACTTCAACCAAGATCAAATTTACGACCTCAATCAGCTCAACCAAATACCAATTCTGATTCATCAATAGCTAGACCAAGAGCTGTACCAAGAGCTAGAACAAATGCAGGAGAAGCATCAACATCGCCGAGAAATTCAAAAAATAATTGTTGCGTAATAAACTAAAATTATTTTTACAATTTTTGTTTCTTTCAAATTTTATATATTCAAATCTAATCAATTAACAATTGACTTTAGAGAGTTGAAAGTTATCTTGACCAGTATTTTAAAATAACTTCTTTAGTATAAAATTATTATGAATAAAGCGTTAGGCAATCACATTTTGATTGAATTTATGAATTGCGATCCTGAGATTTTAAATGATGTTGCAAAGATTGAAAAAAACATGGTTGATGCTGCGTCGAAAGCTGGTGCAACTGTAATCAATTCAACCTTCCATCATTTTTCACCTTACGGAGTTTCGGGAGTAGTAGTGATTCAAGAAAGTCATTTAGCAATTCACACTTGGCCAGAATGGGGATATTCTGCAGTTGATCTTTTTACTTGCGGAGAAATTGATGCTTGGATTTCATTTGATTATTTAAAAAAATCTTTTGGATCTGATTCTTACAGCGCAATTGAAATCAAGAGAGGATCGGTAAATCTTCTTAAAAGAAATGATTTTAAAATCAGCGAAAATCCTAGTCGAAATAATCAATGGCAAAATCCTGATTTTCATACTCGTAATGTTTGGTTTACCGATAAGGATGAAGATCAGGCTTTATCGCTTCGCTATACGGGAGATATTTTACATGATCACCAATCTCCTTATCAAAGAGTTCGCATTTTGGAAAGTTATAAATATGGCAAAATTTTAACTCTTGACAATATGGTAATGACTACCCAAAAAGACGAATATCACTATCACGAAATGATTAGCCATATTGCGATGTTTACTCATCACAATCCTAAAAATATTTTAGTAATTGGAGGAGGAGATGGTGGAACAATTCGCGAAATTTTACGCCATGAAAATGTTGAAAAAGTAACCATGGTTGAAATTGATGGCGAAGTAATTGAAGCTTGTCAAAAATATTTACCAGAAATTGCTTGTTCACTAAATCATCCCAAGCTTGATTTGATCGTTGCGGATGGAATATCCTTTGTTAAAAATGCTGTTGCTAAAACTTATGATATCATCATCATTGATGGATCTGATCCAGTTGGTCCTGCGGAAGGTTTATTTAGCAATGAATTTTATCAAAATTGTTTTGATGCTCTTAAGGATGATGGAATTCTGGTTTCTCAAGGCGAATCTCCAAAATTTAATGAAAAGGTTTTTGTGGAATTAAACAAAACTTTAAAAAATATTTTTGGCGAAAAAAATACTAATATTTCATTATTTTTTGTTCCAACCTACCCTACGGGGATGTGGTCATTTCAATATGGTATAAAAAATCTCAATCACAATTATCAACTTGATAAAATTATCGATAAAAATAATATTGATGAATTTGTTGCTAAGCAAAATTTGCGTTATTACAATGAATCGGTTCATCAGGCAAGCTTTGCTTTACCAAATTTTGTAAAAAATTTGATTAAATAAAATTTCAATTTATTTATAGTTATTTATAACATTTCTTGTTAATAAATAATTTTTTCTAAATATTTTGTGAGAAAGTAATTAAAATAAAAATGACAAATAATAACGTTAAAAAACCAATATTATTATGCATTCTCGATGGCTTTGGAATTGACGATTCAGGCAATAAAAAAAATCAAGAAAACAATAATTCTAGCAAGGATTTTGCCAAGGATTCTGCCAAGGATTCTAGGGAAGATTCCAGCAAAGATCGATCTAATGCAATTCGCTTGGCGAAAATGCCTAATTATCAACGTTTTTTAAAAGATTATCCAAATTCTCAATTGCAAACTTCAGGCCTTAGCGTTGGACTTCCCGAAGGTCAAATTGGCAATTCCGAAGTTGGACATATGACAATTGGAGCAGGAAGAATTATCTTCCAAGATTTACCTCGCATTAATAATTCTATCGCCGATAAATCTCTTGAAAATAATTGCGATTTACTTGAGTTAATTGCTAAATTTAAAAATAGCGAAAAAACCTGTCATCTAGTTGGTTTAATATCGGATGGAGGAGTTCACTCACATCTTGATCACATAATTTTTCTAGCAAATTTTTTACAAAAAAATCATGTAAAAATTAAGATTCACGGTTTTTTAGATGGTCGAGATGTTGCTCAAAAAAGTGCTTTAGATTTTTTAGAAAAGTTAAAAGATTTTAATATTGCAACAATATCGGGAAGATATTTTGCCATGGATCGCGATCAAAAATGGGATCGAATTGAACTAGCTTTTCAAGCGATCTTAAATGCTATTGGTAAAAAATTTAATAATGCAATCGAAGGAGTTAAAAGTTCTTATCAAGAAAATATTACCGATGAATTTGTTAAGCCTTTCATAGTTGGAAATTTCAATGGAGTTGAAGATCAAGATAGTTTAATTTTTTGTAATTTTCGAGCTGATCGTGCAAGACAAATTTCACAAAAATTTTTAGAAAGTAATAAATTTTCATTAGCTTTATCGCTTACTCAATACTCACCAGATCTCAATAAATTTTTTCGAGTTTTATTTCCCAAAGAACAAATCAAAAACTCTCTTGGTGAAATTTTAGCGAAAAATAATTTATCACAATTGCGAATTGCTGAAACCGAAAAATATGCTCATGTGACATTCTTTTTTTCTTGCGGAAAAGAACAAGAATTTAGCAATGAAAGCAGGATTCTTATATCTTCTCCTCAAGTTGCAACTTACGATTTAAAACCCGAAATGTCATCACTAGAAATTGGTGAAAATCTTTGTAAATCAATAGCAAGCAATAAGTTTGATTTTATTTTAGTAAATTATGCGAATGCTGATATGGTTGGTCATTCTGGTCTTCTTGATCCATCAATCAAGGCTTGCGAAGCAATTGATTATCAACTAGGAATTTTAGAAAAGGAAATTCTTGCTCGTGATGGAATTATGATTATTTCTGCAGATCATGGAAATGTTGAATGCATGATCGATGAAAATCATCAACCCCATACTTCCCATACTACTAATCCTGTTCCATTTATTTTAGTTGCTAATAATAGTATTAATTTTAGTTTAGAAAATGGTGGATTATTGGATATTGCTCCATCAATTTTACAATTGCTAAAAATCGCTAAACCTATTGAAATGACTGGATCTAATCTTATTAAAACTAAAAACCTCTAAAATGATTAACACCCAAAAAAAATTACCATATCTCAATTTTTTAAAACCAAAATTTATTGGCTTTAAAAAAATTTTTACCCGATGTAAATTTTTAAAAAAAATAATTAATATTTTTAAAATTATTCTTAATAAAATTGCCAAAAAACCTTCGCAGGATAATGATTTGCACGGTAAAGAATCTAATTTTTTTTCGACGCTAATTATCGCTATTTTATTTGCTGGAATAATTCGCTCTTTTATTTTTGAACCTTTTCATATTCCATCGGGATCAATGAAACCTACTCTGCTCGTTGGTGATTATGTGTTTGTTAAAAAATATTCTTATGGTTATTCGCGTTATTCATTTCCTTTTTCCTTAAATCTTTTTGATGGAAGAATATTTACAAAATCTCCTCAAAGAGGTGATATTGCAGTTTTTCGCTATCCCAGAGATCCAAGCATTAATTACATTAAAAGAATCATTGGATTACCTGAGGATCGCGTTCAAATTCGATTAGGAAAAGTTTATATTAACGATGAAGAAATTAGTAAAATTGTCGATGGAAATTTTATCGATGAAATTAATGGACAAGAAATAATTCTTGATAAATTTCAAGAAACTTTTCCTTCGGGCAAAAAAATTCACACCCTTGATTTAGCAATCACCAATCAAGATAATACGGGAATATTTCACGTTCCTAAAAATCATTATTTTGTAATGGGAGATAATCGTGATAATTCTCAGGATAGTAGATTTTTAGAATATGTTGGATTTGTTCCCGAAGAAAATCTAGTTGGAAAAGCATCGATTATTTTCTTTTCTAATTCACAAAGTTTTTGGAAATTTTGGGAATGGCATAAATCAATTCGATTTTCCAGAATATTAAAAAATATTAACAATGACTAGTGAGTTAACAAATTTTTGTAAAAAAATTTTTTATAATTTTAACAATATTTCACTTCTTGAAGAAGCTCTTACCCATCCAAGTGTTTGTAAGGAAAAAAAGATTAGAAATAATTATCAAAGATTAGAATTTTTAGGAGATAAGGTTTTATCATTAATAATTTCTGATTTTTTAATGCATAAATTTACCAATGAAGCGGAAGGTCCACTTTCTAAAAGACATGCCAATTTAGTTTCGGGAGATACTCTAGCAGAAATTGCTTTAAGAATTGGTTTAGATCAAGTATTGCAATTAAGTTTTGGCGAAGAAAAATTGGGTGGAAAAACTAATAAAAGAAATTTAGAAAATGCTCTTGAAGCATTGGTTGGAGCGATTTATCTCGATGGTAATTTTGAGAATGCTAAAAATTTTGTTTTAACCTTTTGGCAGAATTATTTACATCAAGATCATCAACCTCCTCAGGATTCAATTTCAAAATTACAAGAATTAATTCAGGCTAATAGTCGTGAATTGCCTAATTATCAAACTATCAAAGAAGGTGGATTTGATCACGCTCCCGTATTTGTTTCGCATTTAACATTACCAAACCATTCTCAAATCTTTACTGCAAAAGGATCTTCGAAAAAGGAAGCTCAAAAAAATGTTGCCAAAACTGCTTTGGATTTTTTGCAAAATAATTTAAATAATTAATCGGATTAATTCTTATCTTTTTGAATATTGCGAACCAAAAAAGGAAATTGTAAAATCATAAAAATTATCGATAAAGTCATCATTCCAAAAACTTTAAAATCTACCCAAAAATCAGTGGCAAAATTTCGCCAAATAATTTCATTTAAAATTGCTAAAAATATAAAATAACATCCGAAGCGAAGTGATAATGTAAGCCATGATTGCTTACTCATTTGGATTTGACTTTCAAATAAGATTGCCAAAATTGGTTTCTTTTTTAGATAACTAACGATTAAAATTATTGCAAAAATTAGGTTGATAATGGTAGGTTTAATTTTAATAAAAATTTCATCATTAAAAATTGCCGTTAAGCTTCCAAATATTGTTAAAATTATCGTACTAAATAATGCAATTTGCGAAATTTTTTTTATTAAAATATATGATATTATTAAAGAAATTATCGCCGTAAAAACCAGACATATTGTTGCAAAAATCAAAGGCTCAAGATGATAATTTATTAAAAAACTTTTTGGAACTTTATAAGCAATAAAAAAAATAATTAATGGCAAATAATCGCATAAAAATTTGGCGATTCCTTCTTTCTTTTTGATCATTTTATTTTTTAAATTTAGTTATTTTTATTGCATTTTATATCTTCACCTTCGCTAAAAGATAAAATATATATTTCGAGAATTAATTCATAATTAGCAATTTCTAATATTTTCTTTATTTTTTCATCAGCATCAATAAATTGCCCTACTAAATTTGCTCTAATGACACTTCCAGCCTTATATCCTTCAAGATTTTGAGCAATAATTTTTTGAGTTAAATCATCATAATTTTGCCAAGGAGTCAATTCTAAATTTTCCGTAAAATCAAGAATTTGATTTGAAATATTGGAATATTTATAAATTAATTTAACCTTATCTGTGCATTTAATTATCTGATCTCCATTGCCTTTTTCAATTTCAATAAATTTCAATTCACTAATTTTTTTCTCAGCAGAAATTTTATTTTTATAATTTTTTGCCATTTCAATATTTTGAGAAATATCGCTTATTTTATCTTTAACTTCACCAAGATTTTTTTTGACATTATCGATATTTAATCGATTGGCAAGCGAGTCAGGATGCTTATTATCCTTAAAAAAACCAAAATAAACGATCGTTAATATTGCAATAATTTTTACTAAAGGATGTTTTAATAAATTAGAAATATCCATATTTTAATTTTTTAGTTCAATTTCAATTGCTCCATTGCGAATTATTTCTAATTGCGAATTATTTATTTTTACTACTGTTGAAGCAGAGTTTTCTAATAAATCTCCCGAAATAATTAATTCAATTTGTGGAAAAATTTTAATGATTTCACTTGGCGAATTAGCAACCTTATTGCCACTAATATTAGCACTAGTAACAGCTAAAATAACCTCAAATTCATTAAATAATTTTTTAATAAAAAAACTTTCTACCACTCTAAATCCCAAAAAATCATCATCAATTTCATTGAGATTTTTTGCTAATTTAATATCAGTTTTATCCTTTATTTTAGCAACTATAGTAAGCTTTCCAGGTAAATATTTTTCAATCAATTTTTTAGTTATATCTTCAACTATAAAAAGCTTTTTTATTTGCTCAAGATTTTTTAAAAAAATTGCCAATGGTTTATTTTTTTCACGCTTTTTTAAGCGATAAAGATTTTCTACTGCATCGAAATTTTTAGCATCAACTGCTAATCCATATACTGTATCAGTAGGAATAGCAATCACTTTACCATTTTTTAATTTTTCTATCGCTAATGAAATTGCATCTTGATGATATTGATCAATAATTAACATATTAAAACTTATTTAAATTGGTTATAACTTAATTTCTAAAATCTATAAATTATTTTTAGCTAAATATCTAACTCTCTAGAAACAACTCCTGCAAATGATTTGCGATGAATTGAGGTTATCCCAAATTCTTGAATTTTAGCGAAGTGAGTTTTTGTTCCATATCCAGCATGTTTATCAAAACCATATTGCGGATATTTTTTATGATAATCAAGCATAATTTCATCGCGAGTTTCTTTGGCAATTATTGAAGCACATGCAATTGATAAGCTTTTTTGATCACCTTTGATAATTGGCAAGGAATCAATAATCGCAGAATTTAAAAAAAAACTTTTATCAATAAAATTCTCAAATCTATTTTCAAACATTTGAGCGAATTTTTTGGGAAATGGTGTAAAATTTCCATCCACCAAAATAATTTGTGGATAAATTTGATATTTGATAAAAAAATCTTGATAAGATCTCAGCATCGCAAGCTTTGTTGCTTGTAAAATGTTAATTTTATCAATGATTTTTTCATCAACAATACCAATCCCAAAGCGAACTTCTTTTTGCAATATTTCCTGAAAAATTTCCGCTCTAATTTTTTTACTTAACTTCTTAGAATCATTAATTCCTGAAATAAGATTTTGTTGATCTAAAACTACGCAACTAGCAACCACTGGACCAGCCAATGGTCCACGTCCTGCTTCATCAACTCCTGCAACGATAAATCCATCATAATCTTGCTCGATTAAAAAACTTGGTTGCATAATAAAAAAAATACTAAAAAATTTAAAAACAAATTGTTTTTTATTTAAAAAAAATTTAAAATAATTAACAAGTTTTTTTTAAAAACCTTAAAATAATATCGCTTAAATTAATTGAAGTTTCGATTTAAATTGAAGTTTCAATTGAAGTTTTATTCTAATTTTACTAAATTAAAAATTAAAAAATATTTTTAATTAAGCGTAATTATCACTTAAGGTTCTTTAACTATTTATAATAATTTCTTTAACTTCAAATAATAACTAACAATGTCCAGATTCATGAAAAAATCAAACCCTGCTTTGCCTTTTATTGTAATAGCCTTGGCAATTGCAATAATTTCACTTTTAGTTTATTTTGTTACCAAAAAATCAGGTAGCGATGAGAAAAAAGAAAATCCTGCAGAAATTGTTAACTCAAGTGGATTAGATAAGGATAAAAAAGTTAATGATGTTGAAGGAGTTGAAGAAGTTGTTGCTAAATGGATCGAAGCAAATCCTCAAGCAATTATCAGCTCTGTTTCCAATATGCAAAAAAAGGCAATGGAAGAACAAATGAAAAATGCTCAAAAAAATATCGGTGAAAAAAAAGGTGAATTATTTAACGATAAAAAATCTCCGCAATATTCCCCATCTGGATATGATGTAACAATTGTTGAATTCTATGATTATAATTGTGGATATTGCAAAAAAGCTCAATCAAATGTTGAAGAGTTAATTAAATCTGATAAAAAAGTTCGAGTAATTTATCGCGATTTTCCAATTCTTGGTCAACCTTCTAAAGAAATGGCTGAAGTTTCAATTGCAGTTAATCTTAGCGAACCATCATCTTTCAAAAAATTTCATGATGCATTAATGGTTTCAAGTGAAAAAGGTAAGGATGGAGCTCTTAGAATCGCCAAAAATGTTGGGATAAATATTGCAAAATTAGAATCAACCTTATCAAAAGATAAATCTAAAATTGAAAAATTAATCGAAGATAATTTAACCTTAGGATCTTCAATTGGTATCAATGGAACTCCAGGATTTGTTATCGGGGAAGAATTAATCCCTGGTGCATTAGATGTTTCAGCATTAAAAGAAAAAATCTCTGCAGTAAGAAAAAAATAACAATTTAAAATTGTTGATTATTATTAATCAAAATTAATATTACCTAAAACATTTAGATCTCACCAATCTTTGTTTTAGGTAATTTAAAACAAATATTTAATTTATCATGTATCCCGCTAAACTTGAAAAGAAAATATCTCCAAATCAACTTGATTTTTTTATCAATCAAACACCAAATAATAATGTTTCTTTGTCAAAAAATTTTAATGAAATAAAAAATTATTTTAATCGATTAAATCAGGATTTGAGCCATTTCACCAATTCCAATGATATTTGCACTCCAATGGATTGCGTCAAAGAAATGGTCGATAAAATTCCTCAAGAATT
Organism: Rickettsia typhi; assembly: GCA_945878005.1. GTDB lineage: Bacteria > Pseudomonadota > Alphaproteobacteria > Rickettsiales > UBA1997 > CAILUF01. Next base: position 9,070 of record CAMCSJ010000013.1, read on the forward strand.
TTGGGAAAGAAAAAATATTAAAATTCTTGATTGCTGTTGTGGAAATGGTAATTTTCATGGCTATATTTCAACTAAAACAAATTTAAATAATTTATATTTTAACGAAATTAATCCTTCCCGAATTGCCAATCTTAAAAATTATTTTGGAAAAAATATCAATCTTACCACTCAAGATTTCTTGCAATTTACCAATCAACCAATTTATGATTTAATTGTTGCTAATCCACCTTACGCAAAGTTTAATGACGATATTCGAACTTCCAAAAATCATAATTTATCACGGGATTTTATTAAAAAAGCATTAGATCTTACCAAAGAAAATGGCTATATTTTATTCATCGTTCCTAATAATTGGATGTCATTTTCTGATCGAAATATTTTACCAAAAGAATTAACTAAATATCAATTTATCCATCTAGATATTCATGGAGCAAAAAAATGGTTTCCAAAAGTTGGATCTTCATTCACTTGGTTTTTATTGCAAAAAACTCCTAATCATAAATCTTTTAGCGTTAGCAATTCATACAAAATAAACGATCATCAAATTGTAAAATTAAATCCAAATCAAAATTTTATTCCCCTTTATTTATCGCCAATTATTTGTGATATTTTGCAAAAAACCATTAACAATAAGAAGCTTGCGAGATATAAAATTGAAACTACTAGTGATCTTCATCGTACCACTAAAAAACAATTTATTAGCGATGACCAAAGCGATGAATATCGTTATAAATTAATTCACACTCCAACCAAATCGGTTTGGAGTAAAAAGCCTCATAAATTTCAAGATGGTTGGAAAGTTTTTATTTCTTTAACCAATCAATATAGCACTTTTATTGATAATTGTGCAATGACTCAAAGCATTGCTTTTGTTAGATGCGAAAGCAAAGAACATGCCATAAAAATTAAAAGCGAATTGGATCATGATGTTTTTAAATTTTTAAATAATATTACTCGCTATGGAAATTTTAACAATATTAGAATTCTTCAACAATTTCCAATCCTTGATAGCTTTTCTTTAAGCGATGAAGAAAAAAAATTTATTAATCTTTTTAACAGTAAATATTATGGCAAAAAAGAAAAATAGAAATATTATAATTTTAAAAAACATTGATGATTTAAAAAATGAAATTCGTTATGATGAATTTAGTTTTAAAAAATATTTCTCCCATTTATGCAATTTGATTCCCAATATTTCAAAAGAAAAAATTGAAATTGAAATCATCGATATTGAAAACATTAAAAAAGCTGGATTAGTCTATGTTTTTGTAATAGATGGATATATCTTCAAAATTGGTCACAGCATTACACCAATCACCAAAAGAGTTCAATCTTACAATTGTGGAAAAACTGAATATCGCATTAATGGAACAAACTCAACAACCAATTATTTTGTTTTACAAAGCTTATTAAAAATTAATGAAATTGTTAATGTTTACGCATATTTCCCAGATCATCCTAAATATGAAGTATTTGGAAAAGAATATCAGGATAGCTTTCCTGCTTCAAAAAGAGCGGAAAATGAAATCCTAAAAAACTTAATTGAAAAATATAATAAGAAACCAATTGGCTGTTCACAATCATAAATATTTTACTTAAAAAAAATCTAAACAAATTTTTTTAAATTTAAGAAAATTAATAATTTAACTCTGTTGTTTTAAATAATAAAAATTAATTTAGTAAATGATTTTCAAAGATAATTAATTTTAGTTAATTTTATCGAAAATTTATAAAAATTATATAAACAAATAACCACCAAATGAAACAGTCATTTAACGAAGATTATCAGCTATTATCAACCAAACAACAGCAAGCAATTGAGTTGTTTAACCAAGGGGAAAATTTATTTATCTCAGGTGGAGCAGGAAGTGGTAAATCCCATCTTTTACAATTTCTCAAAAGATATTCTACGCAAATTTCATTAGAAATTACTGCAAGCACAGGAGTTTCGGCGATCAATGTTGGAGGATCAACCATTCATTCATTTTCTGGAATTGGGCTTGGCAATTTGCCTTTAGAGCAAACTATCGAAAATATTATGCTTCCAAAGATGAGTCGAGTTCGTCGTAAAATTCGTCAAACCAATATTTTGGCAATTGATGAAATTTCAATGATCTCATCATCGGTTCTTGAATTGATTGATCAGGTTTTTCGAGTAGTTCGCGAAAACAACAAAGTGATGGGTGGAATGCAAATTATTTTCTTTGGTGATTTTTTGCAATTACCTCCCGTTAATCGCTATAATGAAAATTTTGATTTTTGTTTTAACTCCTCAACTTGGCAAGAGCTTGATTTGAATGTGATAATATTGGATAAAATTTTTCGTCAAGATGATATTAATTTTGTAAAAATTTTACAAGATTTACGTTTTGGTCGAATCGCTCCCGAAAGCCGAATTGCTTTGGAATCCAGAGTTAACGCTGATGATAAAGATTCGTTAATTCGTCCAACAATTCTTACCACTCACAATGCCAAAGTTGAAAAAATTAACCATGATTTTTTAAAAAAAATTCCTCAAGAAGAAATAATTCATCATGCCAAATTTGATGGTAATGCTTTTAAAATTGAATTTTTTAAAAAAAATTGTTTAGCTAATGAAAGTCTCAGGCTCAAGATTGGAGCACAGGTGATGATGATTAAAAATTCCTATTCCAAAGAAGGAATTATCAATGGTTCACTTGGGATTGTAAAAGGTTTTTCTTCTAAAAAAAATTATCCAATTGTCCAATTTACTAATTTTCGTGAATTAACAATTGGACCAGAAGAATGGCTATTAGAAAGGTTCGATAATGATAGCAAGACCATGGTTGCGGAAGCGAAAATGACTCAAATTCCTTTAATTCTTGCTTGGGCAATGACAATTCACAAATCTCAAGGTTTAACTTTGGATAAAATTTCTTGCGATTTGAAAGATAGCTTTAGTCATGGTCAAGCTTATGTAGCATTATCTCGAGCAAGATCATTATCGGGAATCAATATTGAATCAATTGATTTTAACAAAATTACTGCTGATCCCATGGCTGTAAATTTTTACAATAAATATACTAATTAAATATTTTAAATTATTTAATATTTTACACCAATGATTAATAAGATAAATTAAAACTCGTTTAAAAATAATTAAAATGTTATGCCAGTTTTTTTGAAAAATAATCTTGATAATATCAATTCTATTTTAATAATAATTGCATTTGGATTATCGATAATTTTGCCTTTTGAATTATTTTTATTTGCTTATGCAGTTCTTGGTCCAATTCACTATCTTAGCGAAATAGCATGGTTAGAAAAAAAGAATTTTTTTTAACCAAATAAATTTGGTCAATTTTTTTTTATAGGATTATCATCCCTTACTTCGCTGTTAGTTTTAATAAGCTATTTTAATGAAAATTTTTTAGCTTTAGATTTTCATCAAATTCATTTTGAAAAATTTATTTCGCCACTAATATTTCTTACCTTCATTGGAGCGTTAATTTTATTAAATTATCGCAATTTTTTTAATTTATTTTTATTGTTATTTTTAGCTATTTTATTTGCTTTTATATTTCAGGGATGTTTTTTCTTTGAGGTATTTTTTGGAATGATGATTACAAGCTTGATTCATGTTTGGCTATTTACAGCAATATTTATGATTAACGGAGCAATTTCTTCAAAATCAAAATATGGCTTATGCACTTTGGCAATTTTTTTGATTTGCAGTTTTGCAATTTTTTTTATTAAAAATCATCATTATGAAATTTCTCAATTTAAATCTGAAATATTTAATCTTTCTAATATCGTTTCATTAAATAAATTCATCAGCGATTTATTTTCGATGAAAGAACGAAATTCCTTAGGTATTAACAATAATCTGCAGAGCTTTATTAGCTTTGCTTACACCTATCACTATTTAAACTGGTTTTCTAAGACCAAAATTATTAAATGGCATATTTTGCCTCGAAAAAAACTAATCATTGTTTTTGGTTTTTATTTGATAGTTTTGAGTTTTTATTTAACTGATTATCGCTTGGGTTTTTTGGTGACCATATTTCTAAGCATGATTCATGTTTTTTTAGAATTCCCCTTGAACTTTTTATCATTTAAGCAATTGTTTAACAGCTTTAAGCCAATAAAATCAAGGCAATAATTATTTGATTTTCATTGATTTATACTTTAAATAAAATAAAATTGAATTAATTGAAACTATTAATTCAATTTATGATTAATAATAACTGTAAAATATTGATTTTTGTTGATAAATAAATTTTATAGTTATAAATATTTTTTTAATGAAAAATCATTATTTTTATAAGGCAATTGCTCAGCTTAAAGAAGAAAATCGTTATCGCGAATTTGTAAATATCTCACGAACTTGTTCACAATTTCCTCATGGAATAAATAATAACAACCAAAAAAAAATTGTTATTTGGTGCTCAAATGATTATTTGAATATGGGTCAAAATCATGAAGCAATTAACCAAGCCAAACAAGCTCTTGATCTTTATGGAATTGGTTCGGGAGGAACTCGAAACATCTCGGGAACTTCGCAAATTTTAATTGATTTAGAAAAAACCATTGCTGATCTTCATGATAAAGAAAGTGCTTGTATCTTTGCTTCGGGATATGTTTCTAACGATGCATCAATTCAGTCTTTAGTTAAAATTATTCCCGATTTAATAATTTTTTCTGATCAAAAAAATCACGCTTCGATAATTTCTGGAATCAATAATAGCAAGGCTAAAAAGCATATTTTTAAACATAATGATCTTTTTGATTTAGAAAATTTATTAAAACAATATCCGACTGAATCAAACAAAATAATAATTTTTGAATCAGTCTATTCAATGGATGGTGATTTTGGAAAAATTGCCGAAATTATTGATCTTGCCAAAAAATATCATGCACTTACTTACATCGATGAAGTTCATGCGGTAGGACTTTATGGTCATAAAGGTGGAGGACTTTCTCAACAATTAAATCTTTCTCAAAATATTGATTTAATTGAAGGAACTTTCGCCAAAGGATTTGGAGCAATTGGTGGATATATCGCAGGAGACGCAATTGCAATTGATGCAATTCGTTCATTTGCTTCGGGATTTATTTTTACCACTTCACTTCCTCCAGCAATAGCTAATGCAATAATTTGCAATGTTAATCATCTTAAAGTTAGTAATGTTGAAAGAAAAAAACTTCATCAAAATGTTGAGAAGTTAAAATCTTTATTAAAAATCAATAACATTAATTTTGTTGACAATCAATCGCATATTATTTCCATTAAAATTGGCGATGCACTAAAGGCAAAAATGATTTCTCAAAAATTGCTTAATGATTTTGACATTTATGTTCAACATATTAATTATCCTACAGTATCTAAAGGAGATGAAAGATTAAGAATTACTCCAACTTCCTTACATACCGATCAAATGATCGATGAATTAGTTTTAGCTTTGGTTAAAATCATGAAGGAAATGCTCTAAAATTAAGCTTGCTGATACATCATCCAAATGTCTTGAAAGATCTTGATTCGAAGATTTTTGACGATTTAAACATCGAGCATAAAAGCTTGAATATCGCTCATCAAAAAGTAAAATATCAATATCGTTTTTTATTGTTGAATTTTCAAAATTATTATGCAAAAATTGCTCAAAATTTTTTGCAAATCGCCAAACAAAATCAACCATAGCATTATTGCTATTATCTTGATTTAATGGCAAGCCAATTACAATTGCGATAGCATTTGTTTCTTGCAATATTTGTAAAATTTTTGCAAAATCTTTAAGATTACTTTGACGAGAAATAATTGTTTTGGGAGTAGGAATGATTCTTTGATCATCACAAATTGCAACTCCAATCCTTTTGGTTCCAACATCTAAAGCAATTATTCTTCCAAAATTATTAGGTTTTTTGCTAATAATTTTTTTTCTAAAATTTTCTAATTCTATGATCGACATATGGCTAAAATTTCAAAACAAGATATTAAAAAAATTGCTAATTTAGCAATGATTGAAATTGATGAAAAAAAACAACAAGATCTTTGCAACCAGATTGGCAATGTTCTTGACTGGGTTGATAAGCTCAATGAAGTTGATACCCGTAATGTTATTCCTCTTTCTACTGTTTGTCAACATAACTTAACTTTAAATTGTGATTTAGTTAGTGATGGTAATATTACTCAAGATATTTTAAAAAATGCCAATGATCCTAAATATGGCTATTTTAGCGTTCCTAAAGTAATTGAATAAATTTAAATAAAATAAATTGTGCAATTAAATTTTCCTTTTACCAATAAAAATGATGATAAATTTTCTGAAAAGAAATTTATCTCCACTGCTCAAAATTCATCAGCTTACAAATTTTTAGAAAAGTTTTTTACTCAAGATGATTTTGATTCAACTCAATTTCCAATCATGATTCTAAAGGGCGAAAAATATTCTGGCAAAACTCATTTGTTAAATATTTTTGCCAATAAATATAATGCGGAATTCATTTCTAAAGAAGTTTTAAATGACAATAATCCGCTCAATATTTTTGCCAATAATAAATTTTTTATTGTCGATGATTTTTCAGAAATTAATGATGAAGAGCGAATTTTAGCTTTAATCAATAGTGCAGTTGAGTCCAAGATATTCCTACTTCTCGCCGATAATAATACTCGAAAATTTAATCTTAAAGATTTAAATTCTCGATTGAAAAATATTTTCTCTACCGAAATTAAAGATCCAACCACTGAAACAATGAAAATTTTAATTGCCAATTTATTAAGCAATCATCAAATTAAACTATCTGCCAATCAATTAGATGATATCATTTCTAACCTACCTAGAAGCTATTCTTCAATAGATCTAATCCTAAAAAAAATAAACTTTTTTTTATTAGAAAATGGCGATAAAATTTCTAAAAATAATATCGCCCAAATTATTAAATAAATTTTAAGAAATTTAAATATATTTTAAATAATTTATTAATAATCAATGATTGTCACAAAATTCAAATTAGTTACATCTTCAACCATTGAAACTAAAATTGTGTTATTATCAACTTTTTTGATTCTGCCAATTAACAATCCCGGAGGAAGAGTATCACCATCTCCTGAGGTATAAACTAAATCACCAACTTCAATTTCTTTACCTTTTGATCCGTAAATTATTTCCATTAAATTGCTATTATTTCCAACTAAAATTCCCCGAACTCTTGCTTTAGAAATCATTACGGGAATTCGTGATGTTGAATCATTAATTAAAATTATTCGTGCTTTATCTTCATCGACATGTTCAATTCTTCCTATAACTCCAATATTTCCAACCACCATATTGCCTTCTCTAATTTGACGATTATTTCCTGCATCAATAATGACATTATTGTTAAAAATTTGATGAGACCATCCAATTACTTGAGCTACTCGATAATTTGTGGACTTATCCTTTACAAAATTTAAAGCTTGTTTGAGATCTTTATTTTCTTGATGAATATTTAGAGTTTGAATGTAATATGATTGCATTTTTTGCAATTCAGTTTTAAGTAAAATATTTTCTTTTTTAGCTTTTACTAAATCCTTAAAATCAGTAAGAATGCCAATTGTGGCATTAAAAGGAAAAGAAATAGTTTCAACGATTGGGGTTGATATTCCAACAAAAACAAATGACACATCCTTGACAAAATCTTCGCTAACCTTAGAAGCAATTATGCAAATTATGCATAAAAAACTAAACATCAAAACTTCAACTTTTCTTAAAACTAAATTAAAGCTTTGCTGAATGCTAAGATTAGATTTTTTATAACCAAAATTCAAATATTGCTTCATGACTAATTGATGTTGGAAATGAATATTGATGATTAATCTTGTCTAAATAAAGTTGCACGAAACATTTTAGTATTTTCTAAAACTTTACCGCAACCATTAACTACACAAAGCAATGGATCTTCTGCAACAAAGACAGGAAGACCTGTTGCTTGTCTGATAACTAAATCAAGATTTTTTAATAATGCTCCACCACCAGATAAAACAATACCTCTCTCAACAATATCCGATGATAATTCGGGAGGAGTACATTCAAGCGCAACTTTAATTGCATCAACAATATGCTCAACTGGTTCCATCAAGCTTTCAGCAATTTGTCTTTCTGTTAAAATCATTTCTTTTGGAATTCCATTTGATAAATCTCGACCTTTAACTTCGATAGTAGTTCCATCGCCATCTTCGGGAGGACAAGCTGCACCAATGGTTTTTTTAATTCTTTCAGCCGTTGATTCACCGATTAATAAATTTTGATATCTGCGGATGTAGGAAATAATTGCCTCATCCATTTTATCACCACCAACGCGAACTGATCTTGAATAAACAATTCCACCCAGTGATAAAATTCCAACTTCGGTTGTTCCTCCTCCAATATCAACAATCATTGAACCAGTTGGTTCAGTTACAGGTAAATTTGCACCGATTGCGGCAGCCATCGGCTCTTCAATCAAAAATACTTCATTTGCACCAGCACCTTCTGCAGCATCTTGAATTGCCCTTCGCTCCACTGGAGTTGATCCTGATGGAACGCAAATAATAACTAATGGTCCTAACCAGCTTTTGGTTTGATTAACTTCGCGAATAAAATGTTTAATCATTTCGGCTGCAACTTTGAAATCGGCGATAACTCCATCCTTAAGTGGACGAATTGCTTCGATCTTGGCTGGAGTTCTTCCCAACATCATTTTTGCAGTATTTCCAAAAGCACAAGTGATCATTTTACCATTTTCATTTAAAACTGCTACAACCGATGGTTCATTCAATACAACTCCTTGTCCACGAACATAAACCAAAGTGTTTGCAGTTCCTAAATCAATAGCGATATCTTTTGAGGTTAACGAAAAAAATTTTGAAAACATTTTTACTCCTTTTTGTTTTTTAATTTATCTAAACAGTTAATATAAGCAACCGCTGAAGCAACTAACACATCCGTGTCAGCACCACTTGCGGAAAAAATTTGATTATTTTGCATTAAACGTACAACAACAATAGCTTGAGCATCACTCCCGTGAGTTATAGCTTGAACCTGATATAGTTCAAGACTTGCTTCATGAGGAATTGCTTCACTAATTGCTGAAAAAATTGCATCAACTGGTCCGTCCATAGAAACAAAACTACTATCAACTTCTTTGCTGTCAATTCTTATTTTTAATTTTACACTAGCTTGTTTTTTTGTTCCACAATTAATTTCTAAATTTATTAATTCAAAATTTGATTTGTTGTGAACTATTGAATTATCTACTAGCGCAACGAGATCTTCATCGGTAATTTCCTTTTTTTTATCAGCTAATTCTTTGAAAAGGATAAATGATGATGCCAATAATTCTTCAGAAATTTCATAGCCTAATTCTTTCAAGCGATCTTTAAAAGCTGATCTTCCTGATAATTTTCCAAGAGTTAAAGAAGTTTTTTCAATTCCAACTGATTGCGGAGACATGATTTCGTAAGTTGAACGATTTTTTAACATTCCATCTTGATGAATTCCACTTTCATGAGCAAAGGCATTTGCTCCAACAATTGCCTTGTTATATTGCACTGCAAAACCCGTAATGTTTGAAACTAATTTTGAGATTCGCATGATCATGGTATTGTCAATATCGCATGAAAAATTATAAAAATCACTTCGGGTTTTTATTGCCATCACAATCTCTTCCAGCGCTGCATTTCCAGCTCGCTCGCCTATGCCATTTATGGTGCATTCAATTTGTCTTGCTCCTGCACGAATTGCCGATAGTGAATTTGCAACTGCCATTCCTAAATCATCATGACAATGAGCAGAAATAATCGCTTTATCGATGTTTGAAACGTTATTTTTTATTGCTGAAATTAATGCAAAATATTCTTCAGGAGTGGTATATCCAACCGTATCGGGAATGTTGATAGTATTTGCTCCAGCTTTGATAGCA
>CAMCSJ010000014.1 GCA_945878005.1 Rickettsia typhi
GAAAAAATAATTGATATTGACTTTGTAATTCAAGAATCTCCAAGAATTTACATTGATCAAATTCACATTAAGGGCAATTATCGAACTCTAGATGAGGTGATTCGCAGAGAAATGAGATTGCGAGAAGGCGATCCTTTCAACATCACCAAAATTAATCGCTCCAAACAAAGAATTGAAAATCTAGGTTTTTTTGAAAAAGTTGATTTTAAAACTACTCGAGTTGGAGATGGCGATAAGGTAGATTTAGAAATTGAAGTAAAAGAAAAAAGAACTGGCGAATTAACTTTGGGAATTGGCTATTCAACCTTTGATCGAGTTACGGGAAATGCAGGAATTCGTGAAAATAATTTATTTGGTACGGGTCAAGAATTGGGATTTAATCTTCAAAAATCTTATTATCGTCAAAATTTTGAAGTAAATTATACTAAGCCCTATCTTTTTGGCTCTAATCTCAATGGTGGAATTGATCTTTATAAATATTCGATGGTTGGTCGAAATGTTTTGGCTTATGATCAGGATTCATTTGGTTCAAACCTTAGGGGAAATTACGCTGTAACTGAATTCTTAACTCATCAATTACGCTATTCTTTGAGTCAAGTTAGCATTGGAAATATTGATGTATCAAGTCAGGTAGCTATTGCAAATCTGCAAGGAAAATTTATTTCCTCAACAATCGGACATGGGTTTTTTTATGATAAAAGAGATAGTCGTATCGATCCCAAAAAAGGATATTATATTTCATTATCTCAGGATTTTAGCGGAGCTGGAGGGGATATTAAATTTTTTAAAAATGAAGCCTCATCAGGTTATTATTTGCCAATTTATAAAAATGATATTATTTTTAAAGCATCATTTCGTGGTGGAGTTATTGATGGAATAGGGCAGGGAGTCAGAAATAATTTTGGATATTTTTTAGGTGGAAATGATTTTCGTGGATTTAACATAAATGGCTTAGGACCTAGACTTAAAAATGCTAATGGTAGTGCCAAAGGAGGATTTGCAGTTGGTGGAAAAATTTATTATGTTGGAACTGCAGAAGTTCGCTTTCCTCTAGGCTTGCCTCGTGAATTAGGAATTTATGGAGCATTATTTTCAGAAAATGGAGTGGTAAAATCTGTTGACAAACAGGTTCTAAATGCTAGTTATGGTGTTGCTGATTCGTCATTAATTCGCTCATCTTATGGTTTAAGTATAGTTTGGTCATCGCCGATGGGTCCGATCAGGCTAGATTTTTCTAAGGTTGCACGAAAAGAGGTTTATGACGTAACCCAATTATTTCGCTTTAGCTTCGGAACAAGTTTTTAATTTTTTAATATGATTCGCATTTTTCATTTACCAGAATATTCACAGCTAAAGCTTGAATCATTGACTGAGGTTGAAGATATGGAATCTTTACGGCAGAATATTTCTTGGGTTGATTTGCAAGATCCAACTACTGAGCAGATCAAGGAAGTAGAAATTTTTTATGCGGTAAAATTTCCTACTCGTCAACAGCAAGAAGAAATTGAAACTTCTTCGCGATATCTTGAAACTGCAGAGAGTATTAAAATTAACTCAACTTTTATCAACATCATTCCTCATAGTGGTAAGCTTGAAGAGCATGAAATCACATTCATCATTACCAATAAAACTCTATTTACTTTGCGATATTTTGATAGCAGGGTAATTTCAGAAACCGTTAAAAAACTTAAGCAATATCCAGCAACTTACGCAAATCCTTCAAAAATTTTTGTTTCTATCCTTGAAGCTAGGGTTGATTTTGATGCGGATTTAATGGAATCAGTTTCGAAATATGTTGCTGAAATTGGTAAAAAAATTAATTATGATCACCGCTTAGATGAAAAAATATTGTTGAAAATTAATGAAAGTCAAGATCTTACCATGTCTCTTCGCGAAGCTCTTTTTGACAAGCAAAGAGTGCTTTCCTCGCTTCTTCGAAATGAAGATTTAATGCTCGATAGTTATAATCGATTACGAATTATAATCAAAGATATTAATTCGTTAATTGAGCATGCAAATTTTAATTTTACTCGTTTAGAATATTTGCAAAACAGCTTTTTGGGTTTGTTAAATGTTGAACAAAATAAAGTAATCAAAACATTCACGGTAGTGTCATTGGTCTTTATGCCTCCAACTTTGATTGCTAGTATTTATGGAATGAATTTTAAATTCATGCCCGAAATTGATTATGGTCTTGGATATCCTCTAGCTCTGACGCTAATGCTAGTTTCGTCAATAATTCCTTTGGCAATTTTTAAAAGAAAAAAATGGCTTTAGAAATAGTTAGATAATAATTATTTTTAGCAAAAATTGTTGATTGTTAACTGTTATTAACAAAAAATAAAGTAATTAATTTTATAGTTTATTTTTTAAAATTAATTTTTCGCAAGTGATTAATGTAAATCGTAGATCCAACTGCGTCAAAGGTTTTATTGGAAGTAATAATTTTATATCGACCAGCAATTGCGATTGGATAGGTAAAATTTTCATAAAAAATTTCAAAGGCAAATGAGTGATGATATTGACGAGAATTGTCAATAAAGAAAGTAAAAGTTGGAGTAATTAACGGAAAGTTTTCAATAATAAATTGATAAATTTTAGTAATTTTTTCAAGTTCTAAATTAAGATCTAGCGAAGAAAAATGTTTTTTGATATTTGAGATGAGCTCAATGAAATTATGGTTATTCAGTATTATTTCTTTAATTAAATCATAATATTGAGGAGTAAGAATTTTAATTGCCGATAGATTTTTTTCTAAAATTATTTTAGTTAATTGTTGTTTTTGAATTTCATTTAACGAAAGTTGATTTACAAAAACTGACAAAAAATCGGGAAGAGAAAAATTGATTATTAATTTAGTTAAACCAACTTTTTTTAAGACTTCAATAGTTGTTTCAATGATATCAAAATTGCTTTCCTCGCTTTTATCGCCAATTATTTCGCAACCTATTTGAGTTTGCTGTCTATCGCCATAAAGTTCTTCATTATTAGCGCAAAAAACATCGCCAACATAGCATAATTTTAAAGGCAATTCGATATTTTGTAAACGGGTAGTAAGTAGTCTTTTAATTTGAAGAGTAATGTCATTTCTTAAAATTAATTTTTTCCCAGAAATGTTATCAATGCTATGGAAACACTGCTTTTGATCAAAAAAATAATTTTGATCATTATTAAAATTTTCTTCAAATTCAACTAAAGGAGTTTTAATCAATTGATAATTTCTGAAAAAAAATCCATCCAAAATTTGGTTAATATAATCATGATTTTTTTTAGCTTCATCAAAAAGAAGATCATAGAATCCGCTTGGTAATAACAAGGAATTGGCATCGTTGCAATTTGATGATTGGTGATTTTTATCGGTAATTTTTTTATGATTGGTCATAATTATAAAAAATCATTTTTAATAAATTTTTCTAAGGTAAGCATATCTTGCCAAACTAGTTTTTTCTTCATGGGTTGACGCATCAAAAAAGATGGATGAAAAATAGTAAAAATTTTCGAAGGTGAAGTTAAAAAATCAACTTGATAATCTAAAATTTCTCCACGAATTTTAGTAATTGGATCTTTTAATCCAAGGATTGCACTCATTGCGGTAGATCCTACCAAAATTATAATTTTTGGAGCAAATAAGGCGATGTGTCTCTCAACAAATGGACGACAAATTGCTAATTCTTCATCAGTAGGTCGACGATTTCCCGGAGGTCTCCAAAAAATAACATTAGTTAAATAAAAATCATTTTCTCTTTTAAGATTAATCGACATCAGCATTTCGTTAAGCATATTGCCTGAATCTCCGCAAAAAGGAATTCCTTTAAGATCTTCATGATTGCCAGGTGCTTCGCCAATGACCATGATTTTTGATTGAGGATTGCCATCGCAAAAAACGGTATTGGTTGCCATTTTTTTAAGATTACAACCTTCAAATTTTTCAATGGCAATTTTAAGTTCTTCAAGAGTTTTGCAATTTTTGGCAATTTTTTTGGCTTTAGAAATTAGCTCGTCAATAGGAATAAATTTTAAATTAGAATCATCATTTGACGAAATATTTTCAACAAGTAATTGATTTTTTTTAGCAAGATTGGCGATCCCATTATCAAGACTATTGACATTGGTTAATGTTGGATTTTTAACATTACTAACCGATTTAGAATTAACATTACTAACCGATTTTGAAGTTGATGATTTAGATAAATTTTTATTCATATTTTCAGCATTATTTATTGCTAAATTATTGTTATTGGAATCTGTGGATTTTAATTTTATCTCTTGATCTTTTATTAAAAAATGATTTTGAACTTGATCAAAATAAATTTCATTCAAACATTCTTGATCAAGTAATTCCAAGGTTTCAATCAGGTTATAATTTTTTTTCATTTATACAACTTGTTTAATAAATTTTTGAAAATCGTCAGGTTTTTCGAAATTTTTGTAAACAGAAGCAAATCTTACAAATGCAACTTTATCTAGTTTTTCTAAGGCCTGCATTACCATTTCGCCAATTTTAGAAGATGGTATTTCGGTTTCATTTTCCATTTCTAATTGACGAACAATTTTATTAACTATTTTTTCAACTTGCAATTCGGTTACGGGACGTTTTCTAACTGCCATTTCAATTGATCTTTTTAATTTTTCAGGATCAAAAATTTTTTTCTCGCCATTTTTTTTTATAATTAAAATTTCTTTAAGTTGAATGCGTTCAAAGGTGGTAAAGCGAGAATCGCAAGCAAGACAATATCTTCTTCGCTTAATGGATTCTCCATCGTCAGAAATACGACTATCTTTCACTTGTGTTTCAATATTTCCGCAAAATGGGCAACGCATATTTAGGTTTAATTTGTTAATTACAAGGTAAGTTTAGGGTTTGTTGATTTTATAAATTATGATTAAAAAACCAAGTAAAATTTTCTTAAAAAAAAACCAAGCTCAAAAAAAATCGAGCTTGGTTAAACAACTAACAAAATTTGTAAGTTTTTTTAAAATTAATTTTTAGCTTTTGGAGCTGTTGCTTTAGCATCAACTGCTTTTGCATCAGCTTTAACAGCTTTAGCATCAACTGCTTTAGCATCAACTGCTTTAGCGTCAACAGCTTTAGTTTCAACTGCTTTAGCATCAACTGGAGCAGTTTTAGCTTTGTTACCTTTTTTTGCTTTTGGAGCAACGGTTTCTGTTTTAGTTTCAGTAGTTGCTGAAGCTGATTTTGAAGAATCAGTTTGAGCGTTAGCAACTGTTGCAAATAAAGCAACTGAAGCAAGAATTAATGAAAGTTTTTTCATAATAATAATAAACTTAAAAATTTTGTTAATGCTGATTTTACTCAGCTCCTTCGAGGTATTACAATAAAAAATTATCAACTAAATTTAAACTCAAAAAACTTTAATAAATAAAGCAATTATTTGTAAAAACTTAAATTAAATAAACTTAAATTGAAAACGAAAGTAATAGCAAAATAACCCAAACAAATTTGCATGTCAAGTATTAATTTTTTGTGATATTAATTTTTTCTTGTTGAGATTAGCATTGCTTTGATAAAATCTTCAATTTCACCATCCAAAACTGCCATAATATTTCCCGTCTCATAATTGCTTCGCAAATCTTTAACCAGTTGATAGGGATGCATTACGTAACTGCGAATTTGATGACCCCAGCTATTATCGGTTTTTATTGATTCATTAGCATCCTGAAGTGATTTTTTCTTTTTTATCTCAAGTTCGTAAAGTCTTGATTTTAAAAGCTTCATCGCCTCAACGCGATTTTTTAATTGCGAACGATCAACTTGACATTGCACGGCAATATTGGTTGGAAGATGGGTTATTCTAACCGCAGAATCGGTTTTGTTAACATGCTGTCCACCTGCTCCCGAAGCTCGATAAGTATCAATTCGTAAATCCTTATCCAAAATTTCAATATTGATTGTTTCATCAATTTCAGGGGAAGCCCAAATTGATGCAAAACTAGTTTGTCTTTTGGAGTTAGCGTTAAAAGGGGAAATCCTTACTAAACGATGAACGCCAATTTCGTGTTTTAACCAGCCATAAGCATATTTTCCAGAAATTTTAAGAGTTGCTTGGCGAATTCCTGCGTCATCTCCATCGAGCATGTCGATAATTTCAGTTTTAAAATTATGATGATTAGCAAATCTTTCATACATGCGAAGAAGCATTAATGCAAAATCACAAGAATCGGTTCCACCTGCTCCAGCATTGATATCTACAAAGCAATTATTTTGATCATTTTCACCGTTAAATAAGCATTCAATTTCAAATTCACTGCTATTTTTTTTCAATAAAATTAATTGATTAAAAATATCTTCGATTAATGATGAATCTCCTTCGAGAGTTGATAATTGATGAAGTTGATCTTGTTGAAAAAGTTGATTTTTTAATTCATTGAAGCGAATTAATTTTTCACTAATAGATGATTTTTCTTTGAGAAGTTTTTGGGCATTATTTTTATCTTTCCACAAATTTTCATCTTGACTGGCAAGTTCAAATTTATCTAATTTTTGCTGAAGATCTTCAGGGTCAAAGACACCTCGCAATGATTGCTAGGGAAGATTTTATCTCATTAAGCAAATTATTAATTTCTTCGGTCATTTTTTAAAAATTATGATTACAATTGATTTTAAATCTAAACTACCATAAACTTAAAAAATTAAAAGTCATTTTGATAATTTGTTTTTGATAAATAAATTTTTTAAACCAGAATAAATTTGTAAATTTTTTAAAAAATATTGAAGTTTACTAAGCGTTGTTAAAATAAATTAAAATTTTTTAAATATAATCAAAATAAATTAAAGTAAATTAAAAAATTAAAATTTGTCAAAAACTCTTAAAAAATTTTAAATTATTAAAGCTTGTTTAAATCTAATAGAAATAATTATGAACAAAAAGAAATTTGATTTGTGCATCATCGGTGGTGGACCGGGTGGATATGTAGCTGGAATTAGAGCATCTCAACTCGGATTAAGCGTTGCAGTAGTTGAAGCTAATCATTTAGGAGGAATTTGTTTAAATTGGGGTTGTATTCCAACCAAAGCATTATTGAGATCTTCTGAAATAAATCATCTGCTCTACAACCTTGATGCTTTCGGCTTTTCTGCAGAAAAAATTAAATTTGACTTTACCAAAATTATTGAAAGATCAAGATCAGTTTCTAAAAAGCTGAGCTTGGGAATTGCAATGTTAATGAAGAAAAATAAAATTGAAGTATTTGATGGATATGGAAAATTTTTAGATAGTAAAAATATTTCGGTAGTCAAAGATCAAAAAGAAATTGCTCAAATTGAAGCTTCGCATTTTATTATTGCTACGGGAGCTAGAGCTCGAGAGATTCCAGGCATTGAACCTGATGGTGAAAATATTTGGACTTATCGCGAAGCCATGACTCCTAAAGCAATGCCTAAATCACTTTTAGTAGTTGGATCGGGAGCAATTGGAGTTGAGTTTGCATCATTTTATCGAAATATGGGAGCGGAAGTTACCTTGATTGAAATGGCTGAAAATATTTTACCAGTTGAAGATTTAGAAATTTCTAAATTAGCTCGAAAATCTTTTGAAAAACAAGGTATTACAATTATAACCTCAGCATCGTTAAAATCATTTGCTAAATCAAAAGATTCAATGGTTGCTAGTGTTGAAGTAAATGGCAAGCTTCAAGAAATTGTTGCTCAAAAAATTATTATGGCAGTAGGAATTGTTGCTAATGTTGAAAATTTAGGATTAGAAAATACCAAAGTAAAAGTTGAATTGGGAAGCATTAAAACTAATCAATTTATGGAAACAGCGGATGCGAATATCTCAGCAGTTGGAGATGTAGCTGGAGCTCCTTGGCTTGCTCATAAAGCTTCGCATGAAGGAATTATTTCTGCTGAAAATATTGCCAGTAAAATTGGCAAATATGATCCAAAAAAAGTGCACGCTCTTAAAAAAGAAAATATTCCGGGATGCACTTATTCAATGCCTCAAATTGCCTCGCTTGGACTTACCGAAAAGAAAGCAAAAGAATTGGGAAGAAATATTAAAATCGGAAGATTTCCTTGTAATGCAAATGGTAAAGCAATTGCGATGGGTGAAACTGAAGGATTAATCAAAGTTATTTTTGATGAACAAACTGGAGAGCTTCTTGGAGCTCACATGTTTGGAGCGGAAGTAACCGAAATGATTCAAGGTTTTGTAATTGCCAAACAAGCTGAATTAACCGAAGAAGATTTAATGCAAACTATTTTCCCGCATCCAACTATGTCGGAAATGATGCATGAAGCAGTTCTTGACGCATATGGCAAGGTTATTCATATTTAAGATAATTTATAATTTTATTTAAAATTTAAATCTAAAATTATCTAAAATAATAAATGACTTTTAACTATATTCACTAAAATTTAACAATAATTCTTTAAAATATTTTTAATGTTAAATAAAAAAATTACCAATATTAAGGCAAGAAACTCTAAGGAGAAAAGATTTAAAGCTTATGGTCAATTGGCTATTTTTTTTGTTTTAAGTTTTTTAGTTTTGTTATTTTCTTTGCTGTTTTATCGAGGATCAAAGGGATTATATCGTTATGAAATTGCTCTTGATATTTCCCTATCTTCGGAGTTAAAAAATTTAAATAATGATCAAGATTTATTAAAAATTGATTATCGGAAATTAATCAATGATGCAGTTAGGGCAAGGACGGGAGAAATTAAAAATTTAAGTGAATTAAATTCCTTATATAAAATTCTTAGCCGATTTGCAACTATTGAATTGAAAAATCAAATTAAAAAAAATCATCTTTCAATAAAAAATTTAGTTCAAAATAATCCTGAAAAAAAATTAACTTTTTGGTTGCCATTATCATCGAAAGCAGAAATGTTTTTTAAATATAATAACTTTAGCAATCTCGACGAAATTCAATTGCAATGGTTAAATGATTTTGAAGATGATCAATTAATCAGAAAAGCTTTTAATCATAAATTCTTTTTTCACGGCGATTCTCGTGAACCAGAAATTGCAGGGATCGGAGCAGGTTTAAGGGGATCATTAATGGTAATGTTAATTTTTTTAATTTTAGCATTTCCAATTGCAGTATCTAGTGCATTTTATTTAGAAGAATTTGCTAAAAAAAATCGTTTTACCGATATTATTGAAATTAGCATTAACAATTTAGCAGCAATTCCTTCGATCATATATGGACTGTTAGGTTTAGTGTTATATTTGCAAATCATGCATTTGCCTAGATCTTGTGCTATTGTTGGAGGATTAACCTTATTCATGTTAGTTTTGCCAATAATAATTATTGCTACTAGAAATACAATTCGCTCTATTCCTCAAAATATTCGCGATGGTGCATATGGACTTGGAGCATCAAAATTGCAAGTTGTTCTTCATCATCTTTTGCCTTTATCAATGCCTGGAATTATGACGGGAACAATTTTGGCAATATCTCGAGCATTAGGAGAAACTGCTCCATTACTGATGATTGGAATGGTTGCTTTTATTGCCGATATTGCTAATAATTTTTATGATGCAACAACGGTATTACCAGTGCAAATTTATTTATGGTCAGATCTACAAGAGCAAGGCTTTGTCGAGAAAACTGCCTTGGCAATTTTATTGCTTCTTGGTGTGTTGATGATGTTTAATTTAGTTGCAATAATTTTGCGTAAAAAATTTGAACAAAAATGGTAAAAAGATTTACTAAAATTGTTGGTATTTTAAATATAACTCCCGATTCATTTAGCGATGGTGGAAAATTTTATCAAAAAAATTTAGCAATTTTACAGTTGAAAAAAATGCTCAATGAAGGAGCAGATGTCATCGATATCGGTGCAGAATCGACTCGACCAAATGCTGAAATTCTTAGTGATGAAGTTGAATTTGCAAGGCTAGAAAATGTTCTTGAAGAAATTATTTATGAAATAACAGTTTTTAATAAAAAAAATGATAAACAAGTTAAAGCTAGTATAGATTCTTATCATTTCACAACAATTGTTAAAAGCTATGAAATGGGAATAGAAATTGTTAATGATGTTAGTGGATTAATTGATGAAAGAATTATTGAATTTATTGCTCAAAAAAATATCTCAACAATTTTAATGCATAATTTGGCGATCCATGTTAATCCTGATGTTGTCGTTAATCAAAATTTAAATATTAATCAGGAAATTATTGATTATGCGAAACAAAAAATTTTATATTTACAAAAAAAAGGGGTAAAAAAATCTCAATTAATTTTTGATCCAGGAATTGGTTTTTCTAAAAATTCTCAACAATCTTTGCGAATTTTAAAAAGCATTGGAGATTATCGAATTCTAGGTCTTGATCTATATGTTGGTCATTCCAAAAAAAGTTTTTTAGATGCCATTGATTTGCCACTTGATCGTAATCAAAAAACTCTTGAAATTACCAAATATTTAGCTCAAAAAAAAATTGAATATCTTCGCGTTCACGATGTTTACGAAAATTTGCAAGCAATCAATACCGCAATCAAAGGCTAATTAATTTTTTAAAATTTTTTTAAAGTTTTTTTTAAATGCCTCTTGAATCTCAAAAGAAAAAAATTAAATTAACAAAAGAATTTTATAGAATTTTATAAAAATTCCACCACCAATTTTAAACTTTACAAATTAAGATTTAATCAAAAAATAAAAAATATTTTATGTCAAAAGTTATCGGAATTGATCTTGGTACCACAAATTCATGTGTTGCCATAATGGAAGGAAAAACCAGCATTAAGGTTATTGAAAATGCCGAAGGAGCAAGAACAACTCCTTCAATCGTTGGTTTTCTTGCTAATGGCGAAAAAACAGTTGGAGCTCCAGCAAAAAGACAAGCGGTAACTAATCCGCAAAACACCATCTTTGGAATTAAAAGATTAATCGGAAGACGTTATGATGATCCAATGACCGATAAGGATAAAGATCTAGTTCCCTACAAAATCGTATCGTCAGCAAATAATGATGCATGGGTAGAAATTAAAGGAGAAAAATATTCTCCAAGTCAAATTTCTGCATTCACTTTGATGAAAATGAAAGAAACCGCAGAAAGTTATCTTGGAGAAAAAGTTGATAAAGCGGTAATTACCGTTCCAGCATATTTTAACGATTCTCAACGACAAGCAACCAAAGATGCTGGTAAAATTGCAGGATTGGAAGTTCTTCGTATTATTAACGAACCAACCGCTGCAGCTCTTGCCTATGGATTCGAAAAGAAGAATGGACAAACTATCGTAGTTTATGATTTAGGTGGTGGAACTTTTGATGTTTCAATTCTTGAAATTGGTGATGGAGTTTTTGAAGTTAAAGCTACTAATGGCGATACTTTCCTTGGTGGAGAAGATTTTGACATGAGAATTTTAAAATATCTTTGCGATGAATTTAAAAAGAATTCAGGAATTGATTTATCAAAAGATCCTTTGGCATTGCAAAGATTAAAAGAAGCTTCTGAAAAAGCCAAAATTGAATTATCATCAACTACCGAAACTCAAATTAATTTACCTTATATCACCGCTGATGCAAGTGGACCAAAACATTTAGATGTCAAATTAACCAGAGCGAAATTAGAACAATTGGTTGATGATCTAATTGAAAGAACTCTTAAGCCTTGCGAAAATGCTTTGAAAGATGCTGGGCTTAAAGCTAGCGATATTGAAGAAGTTATTTTGGTTGGTGGAATGACTAGAATGCCTAAAGTAATTGAAGTTGCAAAAAAACTTTTTGGTAGAGAGCCAAATCGCAGTGTTAATCCTGATGAAGTAGTTGCAATTGGTGCAGCAATTCAAGCTGCAGTTTTACAAGGCGATGTAAAAGATGTTTTACTTCTTGATGTTACTCCTTTATCTCTTGGTATCGAAACAGCAGGTGGAGTATTTACTCGTTTAATTGACAGAAATACCACAATTCCTACCAATAAAAGCCAAGTATTTTCAACTGCCTCAGATAGTCAAACAGCTGTTACCATCAAAGTTTTCCAAGGAGAAAGAGATATTGCAATTCACAATAAAACGCTTGGAGAATTTAATTTAGAAGGTATTCCTCCAGCTCCTCGTGGTATGCCACAAATTGAAGTTACTTTTGACATTGATGCAAATGGTGTTGTTAAAGTTTCGGCAAAAGATAAAGCTACCAACAAAGAACAGCAAATTCGTATTCAATCTTCGGGAGGATTAAGTGAAGCTGAGATCAAAAAAATGATGCAAGATGCTGAAGCAAATGCTAGTTCAGATAAAGCTCGTAAAGAAAAAGTCGAAGCAAAAAATCATGCCGATAGTGCAGTTTATGAAACTGAAAAATCACTTCGTGAACATGGCGATAAAGTTGATTCCTCAACAAAATCTTCAATCGAAGAAGAGCTTAAAAAAGTTAAAGATTTAATGGCAAAAGAAGATTCAACTGCTGATGAATTAAAATCTGCAACTGAAAAATTAATGCAAAATTCTATGAAGCTCGGAGAGGCAATTTATAAGGCTTCACAAGCATCATCTTCATCTTCTCAATCAGCAGAAAATTCTTCTTCAACTCAAGATCAAGAGGCAAATAATTCTAGCGATAATGATCAACAATCTGGTAAAGTTGTCGATGCTGAATATGAAGAAGTTAAGGAAGAAAAAGAAGGGAAAAAGTAAGGTAAAATAAAAAAATTAAATTTGCTTCGCAAAATAAGATTTAATTAAATTTGCTTCGCAAAATAAGATTTAATTAAATTTGCTTCGCAAATTTAGTTTTATAATGAATTGCTTCACGGCGAGTGAATCGCCGTATTCGCAATAGGTTTTTTTTGGTTAGGTTTTGGTTAGGTTTTGTTTTGATTTTTTTAGAATTTTGTTTGTTGGTAAACGCTTCATCTTTTAATTATTATTTTGCGTTAAAGAACCTTTGCTAGGAAGTTTAGCAAAGATAGGATCGGTAATTTTCGTCGAAATTAAACTAGCTAACCATACTACAAAATAAAGGCCAAAAGGAAAAGCAATTCGCGATTTATTTTTAGCAAGTTGGTTGATAATAATTTTTACCGCATCTTCAACTTCCATTAAAAAAGGCATATAAAAATTATTTTTTGCAGTCATGTTGGTCTTGATATATCCAGGGCAAATCGCATTAACTTCAATTCCAAATTTACTTAAATTTCCCCGTAATCCTTCGCCATAAACTCTCACTGCTGATTTGCTAGCACTATATGCTGGAGAACTTGGAAGTCCACGAAATCCAGCGAGCGAAGAAATGATTGCGATTTGTCCTTTTTTTCGTAAAATCATTTTATCAATTGCAGGATGAATGATGTTAATCACTCCGTAAATATTGGTGTTAAAAATTTCATTAATTTGAAAAAAACTTTCAGTTCCAGATGAAGTTCCAGCTGATATTCCAGCATTTGCAATCACTAAATCCAAAGCAAAATCTTTTTCAATTTCATCGATCCAATTTTTACTTGCTAATTGATCACAAACATCAAGAATTTTAAAAAAAACTTTTGCCTTTAAATTTTCGCAAATAGTTTTAGTTTGGAGTAAATTTTGTTCATTTCTTCCACAAATGAATAAATTTATATTAGGCTTGGAGTAAGCAATTGCTAAGGCTTTGCCGATACCACTACTTGCACCCGTAATTAAAATATTTTGAGGATTTTGCATAGATGAAAAAAAATTTATTTATAACATTTGAAGGAATTGAAGGATCAGGAAAATCTACTCAATCCCGAAAATTGCAAGAGTTTTTTTTAGAAAATAAAATTGATGCTATTTTAACTCGTGAACCAGGAGGTTGCGAAATAAGCGAAGAAATTCGCAAAATTTTGCTTGCTGAAAAATTTGGAAATATGCAAGTTTTAAGTGAAATTTTACTTAATTTTACAGCCAGATTAGAGCATGTTCAACAAGTTATTAAACCTGCATTAATGCAGGGTAAGGTGGTAATTTGTGATCGATTTTTTGATTCAACTTATGCATATCAAGGAAGTGCACAAGGAGTTGATTTTGCAATCATTCAGGCAATTCAAAAAATAACGCTGGGTGATTTTCAACCTGATATAACTTTTTTAATCGATGTTGAAGTTGAACAAGCATTTGAGAGGATTAAAACCAGATCAGATAATAATCGCTATGAAAAATTAGGTTTAGAATTTCATCAAAAAGTTCGTAGTGGATTTTTGAAATTAATTGATAAAAATAAGCGAATAAAAAAAATTGATGGATTACAAGATCCAAAACAAGTATTATTGGATATTATTAAATATCTTTAACTTAAAATAAAACTATTAATTTATGACAAATAACAATAACTTCTCGCAAAATAAAAAACCTTTAATTGCTTTAATTGGAGCAGGAAATATCGGTGGAACATTGGCTCACTTAATCGGATTAAAAAAACTTGGCAATGTCATTATGATCGATGTCAATGAAGGAGTTGCAAAAGGCAAAGCTCTTGATATTGAGCAATCTTCGGTAGTTGAAAATTATGATGCAACATTTCAAGCAAGTTCGAATTATTCAGCAATAGCTGGAGCGGATGTGGTAATAGTTACCGCAGGAATTGCTCGCAAACCCGGAATGAGTCGTGATGATTTGTTAAATACCAATACTGCAATAATTTCATCAGTTGCTCAAAATATCAAACAATATGCAAGTAATGCTTTTGTAATTGTTGTTACCAATCCTCTTGATGCAATGGTTTATGTGATGCAAAAAATTTCTGGATTACCTGCTAATAAAGTGGTTGGAATGGCTGGAGTTCTTGATTCCTCAAGAATGTCGTTATTTTTAGCTCGAGAATTTGGAGTATCGGTTGATAATGTTCATGCATGCGTCCTTGGTGGACATGGCGATACCATGGTTCCATTAATTCGCTATTCAACAATTGCAGGAATTCCAATTCCAGATTTAATTGCCATGAATTGGACAACTCAAGAAAGGATTGATGCAATCGTTCAAAGAACTCGTGATGGTGGAGCAGAAATTGTTAAATTACTTGGCAATGGATCAGCATATTTTGCACCTGCAACTTCAGCAATTGCGATGGCAGAAAGTTATCTTCATGATAAAAAAGAAATTTTACCAATTGCTTGTAAACTTAACGGAGAGTATGGCGTAAAGGATCTATATATCGGAGTTCCAGCCTTGATTGGTAAAAATGGTGTTGAAAAAATTGTTGAAATTAAATTAAATGAAGAAGAAAAAATTGCTTTTGATAAATCGGTCGAAGCAGTTAAGAAACTGGTTTTGGAAATAAAAATCTAATTTCGAAATTCTAAAAAAATTTAAAAATTCTAAAAAAAATATCTTGAAGACTGAAATTAACATAAAAAAACCCAGATTAGCATTTATTTATTTTTGCATTATAGCGGTATTTAGCCTAATTATTTTGCGAATGCTCTTCGTTGTGATTATGGGTGATAAAATTAAGATTAGTGGAATTTATGACACTAGAAAAACCGATAGAAGAGGAAATATTTACGATCGCAATAAAGTTTTAATTGCAACCGATTTAAAAACCAAATCACTTTATGTAAGTTCGGTTTTAGTCAAGGATTCTCAAGCAATTGCATCAGGCTTAGCGCAGATTTTCCAAGAATTATCCTATCACGATATTTTGAAAAAAATATCAGATGGAAAAAATAGCAAACAATGGATTTTAATTCGAAGAAATCTTACACCCATGCAGGTCGAAGAAGTTAAAAAATTAAAAATGGCAGGATTACTTTTTGAAGATGATATGATTCGTGTTTATCCTCAAAAATCAATCGCTAGTCATTATGCAGGATATGTCGATCTTGATCGCAAAGGACTCTCAGGAATTGAAATGCAATATGATCGAGCATTATCTAAAAACCAAGATTTATATTTGGCGATGGATGTTCGAGTTCAAGATATTTTAAGTGATGAACTTTTTAAAGGATTCGAAAAATACAAAGCTAAAGCTGCAGCTGGAGTAGTGATGGATGTTAATTCGGGAGAAATTTTGGCATTATCATCATTACCTGCATTTGATGCTAATATTCAAAGCGATGCAGGAGCGGATCAAAGATTCAATCGAGTTACCAGTGGAGTTTACGAACTTGGTTCGGTAATGAAAATTTTTACTAACGCATTGGCATTTGAAAAAGATTTAGTAAAAATGACCGATGTTTATTTTGTTGGGGAACCGATAAAATATGGAAGATTCACCATTAAAGATCATGATCGAGGAGATAGCGAAATGACTGTTGCTAAAATTTTTACCGAGTCTTCAAATATTGGAACGGTTAAAATTGCAGAAAAAATTGGAGCATCAAATCAAAAAGAATTTTTAAATAAATTGGGATTTTTAAAAAAACTCGATGCTGAATTCCCAGGCCTTGGAAGACCAATCTCTCCCAAAATTTGGAGAGATATCAATCTTTACACAATTTCATACGGACATGGAATAGCGATAACTCCACTTCATCTTGCTAAGGCAGTTAGCGCAATGGTAAATGGTGGAATTATTCGCGAAGTATCATTTTTAAAAACTGATCAAAAATCCGAAGGTGAAATAGTGATAAGTGAAGAAACCTCTGACATTATGCGTCAATTAATGCGAAAGGTTGTTGAAGAAGGAACAGGACGAAATGCCAATGTTGCTGGATATGAAGTGGGAGGTAAAACCGGAACCGCAGAGCGAGCAGAATATGGAGGATATAATGAAGGGCAGAATCTGGTTTCATTTGTTGCAATATTTCCAATTTCTAAACCAAAATATTTGGTTTATGTAATTTTTGATCGACCAAATTATATTTTCAATACTGCAGGAATGGTTGCTGCACCCGTAGCTGGAACGGTCGTTAAAAATATCGCTCCACTTCTTGGAGTTAAGCCAAAAATTAATTAAAAAATTTTTTGATTATTTATTATTTTTATAAAAATATTTCCAGTAAAATTACTCCAGAAATTACCCTTACATCCCTACAATTATGGTGAATGGTCTTAAAGCTGTCGGGCTCTAGCTAAGCCCTTGAGGGCTTACGCCCCTACAATTTCGCTAAATAGTCTCGAAGCTCTCGGGCTCTAAGCTCCCCCCTTGAGGGGGAGCAGATTTAGAAGGGCTTAACGGTAGTTAAGTCCTTCTAAATCGTGGGGGGTCGAAGGACTAGAGTTAGAAATAATCTCACAAGATCCTCGATCTACTCCCTCTTTTCAGCATCGCGGCTTAGAGGAAATCTCGATCTACTCCCTCGCCCTAGCTTTACGGCTTAGAGGAAATCTCGATCTACTCCCTCGCCCCGCTCTGCGGGGAGAGGGTTGGGGTGAGGGGTTATTAAAATAAATTTTTATAAAATGGCGATTTCTTGATTTTACTTTTAAACAAAAAAAATTTCCAAAAAAACCTCGAATTATTTTAAAAAAACTTTAATTTTTATTTAAAAAAATTTCATATTTTTAGGATTTAAAATCTAAATCAAGAAATTGCCATTTTTGTAAATTTTTTTGTTTTGCTTTTTTGGAGGTTAGGAGATCTTATGAATCTCTAGCTTCTAACCCCTCACCTTAAGCCCTCTCCCCGCTTCGCGGGGCGACGGAGTAGATCGAGATAGATCTTGGGAGATTCGTTGAAAACTCTAGCTTTCTGACCCCCCACGATTTAGAAGGACTTAACTACCGTTAAGTCCTTCTAAATCTGCTCCCCCTCAAGGGGGGAGCTAGGTGCTCGAAGGTTTTTGTGAGTTTGTGAAAATTTGTAGGGGTGCAAGCCCTCAAGGGGGGAGTTATGTGCCCGTAGGCGTTTTAAGTATTTCTGTAAATTGTAGGGATGTAAGGCTTGCGGGGAGAGGGAGCAGATCGAGGATCTTGCATTATCCCATGCTATACTCTTGCTTTTCAACCCCCCACGATTTAGAAGGACTTAACTACCGTTAAGCCCTTCTAAATCTGCTCCCCCTCAAGGGGGGAGCTAGAGCCCGAGGGTTTTTGAGATCTTGTGAAAATTTGTAGGGATTTAAGCCCGCAAGGGGAGAGCGATAGCCCGAGAGCTTCGGGATTATTTAGCGAAATTGTAGGGATTTAAGCCATCAAGGAGTGAGTGATGAGCCCATAAGCGTTGCAAGTGTTTTTGTAAATTGTATGGGCGTAAGCCTTGAGGGGGGAGTGATGAGCCCGAGTTTTTTGCAAGTTTTTTAAATATTTTAGGGATGTAAGTCCTTGAGGGGAAGCAGGCGAGTGAATCGCAACGGTAGTTGCGGTTTGGGAGCCGTGAGTAAGAAAAAAATCTTTGGTCAAAAATTTAAAATTATTAATCAAAAAATTAATCAAAAAATTTAGGCTTAATTTAAAAAAATTAAGGATTAATTTTAAAAATTATTTCAAGTATAATTTTATTTCAAATTTAATTTCAAAAAAATTAAAGAAAAAAAACGCAAAAAAAATCCGCAAGACTAAAATTAATTTCTTAACTTTAATCTTTATGTATTCTTTAAATTTTCGTGAATGAAATGCAATGCTCTAAGGCTGAGCACACAACCTACTCTGGCTAATCATAACGACTAACTAAATTGACGCAAAATGCGTTTGACTTGCGAGTTCTTAAATGTGATCGAGTGTTTCCTTAGCGCTATCGCAAAGAGACCAACAAGTGGCATTGCTTGATAATTAGAGAATTAAATTCGAAAGAGAATTAAATTCGAATTTTTCAAAATTTAATAACTATAAAATTTTTATTTACAACTTAGTGATTTAAGAATAGGAAAAAAATCTTTGGTCAAAAATTTAAAATTATTAATCAAAATATTAATCAAAAAATTTAGACTTAATTTAAAAAAATTAATGATTAATTTTAAAAATTATTTCAAGTTTAATTTTATTTCAAATTTAATTTCAAAAAAATTATAAAAAAAAACGCAAAAAAAATCCGCAAGACTAAAATTAATTTCTTAACTTTAATCTTGCGGATTTTTAAATTCCGTGAATACAATGCCACCTGTAAGGCTGGCGATAACCTACTCTCGCTAATCATAACGACTAACTACCAT
>CAMCSJ010000015.1 GCA_945878005.1 Rickettsia typhi
ACCAACTTGTTTGGCTAGAAGAATATGTTCACGAGTTTGAGGCATTGGACCATCAGCAGCAGAAACTACTAGAATTGCACCATCCATTTGAGCAGCACCCGTAATCATGTTTTTTACATAATCAGCGTGACCTGGACAATCTACGTGAGCATAGTGACGAAGAGCAGTTTCATATTCGACGTGAGCAGTGTTGATTGTGATACCGCGTTCCTTTTCTTCAGGAGCGGCATCAATTTGATCGTAACCTCTTTTTTCTGCTAAACCTTTTTTAGAGAGATAGGTTGTGATAGCAGCAGTCAAGGTTGTTTTACCATGATCTACGTGGCCAATTGTTCCGATATTAACATGCGGTTTATTGCGCTGAAATGTTTGTTTGGTCATAAAAAAACAAAAAATTAATTATAAATACTTACCAAATATTAACGATAAAGATTCGCTTAACAAAATTTAACTTGTTAAGACTAGTTTAAACTAGCTTTAGCGAAATAAAATTTTAAACAAAACTACTAAATTGCTTTAATAATTGTTTATTAATGTTTAAAGATTTAGAAAAAAATTATTTATGTTAGCTACAATTATTTGTAGTTAATGTTTAACTAATTTTTTTCTAAATTTTTAATTTACATAATTCAACTGAAATAATAAAATTTTTTAGCAGAAATTTTATTTTTACTCATCACATTTTAAACATTAATTTTTATACTGCAATACTAAATTTTAATATTTTTATTATTCTTTTTATTTTTTTATCTGTTATTTTAGAGCTTTATTTTCTAAGCTCAATTATAGTTTTGTCTAAACTAATTATAATATTTTATTTTTTAAAAATTAATTTTTATAATTTAATATTTTAAAATTTATTATTATTTTAAATTCTATATTTTCTTTTTTTTCTAATTTATTATTTTGTTTTAATATTAAATATTAAATTATATTTTTTACAACTAATCTTGATTTTATTAACTAATAATTTACTAAATTTTAAATTTTGTAAATATTTTAATAATTTTTTTGATAAACTAACTATTGTTAATTTATCAATTAAATTACCACTTATAATGCGCGAATGCTTTATTTGCTTCAGCCATTTTAAATACTTCTTCCTTCTTCTTGGCAGCCCAACCTTTATTTTCAAGAGACTCAAGAATAACAGTTACGATCTTAGAAGATAAATCTTTGCTTTTAATATTTTCAATAGAATTTTTTAACCATTTAAGGGCAAGTGCTGATCCACGACGAGCAGAAACTTCTACAGGAACTTGATATGTTGCTCCTCCAATTCTGCGAGAACGAACTTCAATTTTTGGGGTAATGTTTTCTAGTGCTTCTTTAAAAATTTCTATAGGTGCTTTTTTTAATTTACCTTCAATTATTTTAAAAGCTTCATATACCGCTTTTTCAACTACCGATTTTTTACCATCATTCATAAGGCGATTTACAAAACGCGATACGATAATTTCGTTATATTTTGCGTCAGGAAATATTTTTCTAATTTTTGCTGCTCTTCTTCTCATATTGCAAGTTTATTTAATTTATAAAATTTATTTAAAATTTTTGATTGTTAATATTTATTAAAATTAATTATTTTGTTAACTTATTTGTTAATTGTTAATTTATATTTAATTTAAATTGATTAAAATTATTTAGGTTTTTGAGCACCGTATTTAGAACGGGCTTGTTTCCTGTTTTTAACACCTTGAGTATCAAGTGAACCTCGTACTATATGATAACGAACACCCGGTAAATCTTTTACCCTTCCACCACGAATTGCAACAACTGAGTGCTCTTGGAGATTATGTCCTTCACCCGGAATATATGCAATTACTTCAAAGCCATTTGTTAAACGAACACGTGCAACTTTACGCAAAGCTGAGTTAGGCTTTTTAGGAGTAGTGGTATAAACACGAGTACAAACTCCTCTTTTTTGCGGACAATGTTTCATCGCTGGAACTTTGTTTTTCTTTACTTGTTTAACTCGACCTTTTCTAACGAGTTGATTAATTGTTGGCATATAATAACGAAAATTGTTGAAAAATCCGAAGTGAACTCATTATAGTTTGATTTAAGAAATTGCTTAAAATCACAACTTATTACTAAGTAATTGCAGTAAATAATATTGCAAAGGCTTTAATATCAATGCTTCGGGGCATCCTAAAGTTTTATGTTAAGAAAAACTTAACTTACTTTTTAAATACATTTCCTATATTTTTTCTTTTTAAAAAAAAATGTCAAGTAAGATTTTTAATCTTTGATGATTTTATTTAAAATAAATTTCTAATTAGATAAAATTTTAGATTTGATAACTGCAGTTTTAGATTAAATTAATCAAATATAAATTATTTATTTAATTTATTATTAATTAATTTGTAGTGAGTTTTAGGGATTGAATTTCAATCCCTAAATTCATTTATGATTATTATAAAATTGTTGAATGTTGTTCAAGATATTCTGCAACTCCTTTAGAACTTGCTTTCATGCCTTTTTTACCTTTACTCCAACCTGCAGGACAAACTTCGCCATTTTCTTGGAAAAATTTTAGTGCATCGATCATGCGAATTGCTTCGTCCACATTTCTTCCGAGTGGTAAATCATTGACCAATTGATGACGAACAACTCCTTGTTGATCAATTAGAAAAGTTCCTCTCAATGCAACTGCTTCACCAAAAAGAACATCGTAATCACGAGCAATGCTTTTGGTTAAATCTGCAACTAATGGATATTGAATATCACCAATTCCACCTTTTTTTACTTCAGTGTTTTTCCATGCAAGATGCGTATATTTTGAGTCAACTGATACAGCGATGACTTCAGCTCCTCTTTCCTTAAAATCTTCTAAACGATTGGCAAAAGAAATAATTTCTGATGGACAAACAAAAGTAAAATCTAATGGATAGAAAAATAACACTCCAATTTTACCTTTGAGATAAGCGTGAAGATTGAAATTATCATTGATTTCATTATTTGGCATAACTGCTGATGCAGTGAAATCGGGAGCCATTTTTCCAACAAGTACTGACATAATTTTTTGCTTTTAATTTTAAAAAATAAATTTTCTTAACGAGAATTTATAAAATAAATTTTATGAATTTTGAAAAATAAATCAACCCTTGTTTTGAAAAAAATAATAATTTTTTTGGCGATTATTTATTGAGGATTATTTACTAAGGAAATTAATTGGACCATCCGCTCTTCCGTGAATAAATTGATCAAGATAGCTATTTCCTGATGAATACATTTCTTTAACATTTCCAAACCAAATTATTCTTCCTTCGTAAAGCATGGCGATTTTATCGGCAATTTTGCGAGCTGAATTCATGTCATGAGTAATGGTAATTGTTGTTGCACCAAGTTGCTTAGAATTTGCAACGATTAAATCATTAACGACATCGGCCATTATTGGATCGAGTCCTGTAGTTGGTTCATCAAAAAAAATTATTTCAGGATTAGTTGCAATAGCTCTTGCAAGCGATGCTCTTTTTTGCATTCCTCCCGAAAGTTCTGATGGAAATAAATCAGCAGTTTTAGGATTCAATCCAACAAGTCCAAGCTTTTCTATAGCAATTTCTCGAGCTTGTTTTTTATTAATTTTTTGAGAATTAATTAATCGAAATGCAACATTTTCCCACACAGGAAGAGAGTCAAACAATGCTCCTCCTTGAAATAAAAAGCCAAATTTAACCATCAAATCATCTCTTTTTTTATCAGATATTAAAGCGGTTTCTTCACCATCAATAATAATACTTCCAAAGCTTGGAGCGATAATTCCAGCGATGATTTTAATAAGCACTGATTTCCCGCTTCCTGATCCACCCAAAATAACCAGAGATTCACCTTTATTGACTTGAAGATCAATGCCATTAAGCACTGCTTTATCGCCAAAGTTTTTCTTTAGATTAGTTACATTTATTTTTGTTAGCACTTACTATGAATTAATGTTTTTTATTAATATTATTTTAAAATAACTATTTTAAATTTTTTTCAATTAGTTTTTGTAAAGTTAAATAATCGATATATCCCTCACTAATTTCGCCATTAACGAAAAAAGTTGGAGTTGAGCGGATTTGCAAGGAATTACTGGCATCCATTCTTTTAGCAAGAATTTTATCTTGGAGCTTTTTATCATTAATGCAGGATTTAAATCTTTCTTGACCCATTCCGTCTAGCTTCATGATTGCTTCAAGCTTTTCATCATATTTAGGATCAAATGCCCAGCTATCTTGTGTTTTGAATAGAATTTTTATGGTTTCGTGATATTTTTCAGTAGCATTTTCTTTGCTATCTTTAGCAATACATTCTGCAATAGTTCCTGCGGTTAATGCTTGCTGGTTAAGTGGAAAATCGCGATAAATAAATTTTACTTTACCTTTTGAAATATAATCTTCTTTGATTTTTTCATAAGCTTCGCGATAAAATACTGCGCAATGAGGACATGAAAGTGAAGCATATTCAATGATTAAAACCTTTGCATCACTATCACCAATAACATAATCATTGGGAAGAATTTTTAAGAGTTCACTATTTTTACGAGTTTCAGCAAGTTTTTCCTGACTTTTCATTAATTCTTGATTAACAAGATCTTGCTCTTTAGTGCTATCAGGCTTTAGTTCTTCGGCAGTTTTTCCAAAATATTTGAAAGATGTTTTATTTTTATAATTATGAATTACTAAAGCAGTAAAACCGATTAGCAATATAGCTAGAACTGAGATGATCAGTGATTTCTTTGATAATTTTTTCATAATAAAAAAGTTGAGTTTAAAAAAAAAGATTTATATATTTTTTAAATTGTAGCTAAAAAATTTTAAAATCAAACAAATTTATGATTCCAATTTCAGTTTTTATTATCGCTAAGAATGAAGCTGATCGAATTGCTCCAATCATTCAGGCTGTTAAGGATTTTGCTGATGAGATTTTAGTAATTGATTCAAATAGCACCGATCAAACTCAAAAAATTTCCTTAGAAAATGGTGCAAAAGTTTTTAATAATGACTGGAAAGGTTTTGGACAGCAAAAAATTTTTGGTGAAAATCTTTGTCGTAATCAATGGATTTTAAACATCGATGCTGATGAAGAAGTTTCCAAAGAATTATCACAAGAAATTATCAAAATTTTTCAACATGAAATTGCTGAGGATATCGCAGGATTTCGCATTAAAATTGTCAATAAATTTCGCTTTGAAATTAAACCCAAAAAATATGCTTATTTTTATAACCAACTTCGTCTTTATCGTAAAGATCTAGCTGGTTTCAAAAACAGCTTAGTTCATGATTCTGTTGAATTAAAATCACCTGATAATTTTAAGATTTTACAGTTAAAAAATATTATTTATCATCAATCTTTTCGCTCTTTTAATCATTGGATTGATAAAATAAATTCTTATTCATCATTGCAAGCTTCCGAAGCATTTTTAAAAAATAAAAACTCTTCATATCTAAAAGTTTTTTTATCTCCCATTTTAGCTTTTTTTAAGGCTTATTTTATTCGAAGATATTTTATCTATGGTTTAAATGGCTTAACTTATAGTTTGATTTTTGCATTTTCTAGATTTGCAAAAGCTATTAAAACCAGAGAATTATTCACAGAAAATAACAATAACAAACATGAATAAATATTTAATAATAATTTTATTATTTCTTATTGCTTGTAAAAATAAAATCGAAAGTCCTGTTATTTATATCAGCAATAATAGTGAAAAACCAATTAGAAAAATAAATTGTAATTTACCAAATCATCGCATTAGCATTGATAGTATCAATCCCGGTGAAACTCGAAGTCAATCATTTTATATTTCGGGAAGTAAGGAATTTTTTGGACCAATAAAATGTTCTTGGAACAACAATCAAAATGAGCTTATGGTTAATGATTTTACCTTAGAAAAACATCATCTTCCGAGCATTGATCAGAAATCCGAATATCCTTACATTCAGTTTTTTTTAGGGCAAAATCATTATGATATTTTAACGAGCGATGAGATTGATTTTATCAATAAAAGTAGAATTTTTGATGAGTCTTTGAAGTTTAATTTTAAGCAAGCAATAATTGGTAAATATAGCAATCAAAATAACTCACTAATTTCTGTAGAAAATACCGATTTATATCAATAATTTTTTTAAATTGAATTTTTTAAATTCATCAATTTTTATTTTAAAATTTATTTGCGAAATAATAATGATGGATCTCCATATGAAAAAAACCGATATTGTTTTTTGATAGCATGTTGATAAATCTTATGAGCATTTTCTTTTCCAACAAATGCACAAATCAACATGAATAAAGTTGATTTTGGAAGATGAAAATTAGTCAATAAAATATCGACAATTTTAAAATTATATGGTGGAGTTATAAAAATATTGGTTGAAGTTTTTTTGGGTTCAACCAAATTTTTATGATTTGCTGAACTTTCCAATACCCTTAATGCTGTAGTTCCAATTGCAATTATTCGCTGATTATTTTTTTTGGCATCATTAATAATTTTACAAGCTTCCTCATCAATTATATAATTTTCTTGATGCATTTTGTGATCGCTAATTAACTCACTTCTTACTGGTAAAAATGTTCCTGCTCCAACATCAAGCGTTACGAATACTTGCTTAATTTTTTTAGCATTAATTAGCAAAAATATTTCTTCGTTAAAGTGTAATCCTGCAGTTGGACAAGCAACTGCTTTGCCATTTTTAGCATAAATTGTTTGGTAGTTTTTTTCATCTAAAAAATCGTCTTTATCTAGATTTTCCTTAGTTCTTTTAATGTAAGGAGGAATTGGAGTTTGACCATATTTTTCAAGCTTCAAAACTAGATCGTTACTTGATAAATTAAATTTTAATTTAATAAAACCTTCATTATCCTTATCAATTATTTCTGCAAAAAAATTATCAGCAATTTTTAAAATATCGCCAATGATAACTTTCTTGGCTGGCTTACATAATGCTTGCCAAATTGTTGAATATTGATCTTGAGAAAAATCATTGATTTCTTGATCTAAATTAACATCTAATTTAGCTTGATTACGCTCAATTTCTCCGCTAAATTTTGCTTTAATAACTTTTGCATTATTAAAAACTAACACATCTCCCTCTTGCAAATAATCGACAATATTCTTTAATTGCTTATCGAATATTTTGTCATTATTAAAAACCAACATTGCTATTTCAGCTTTATTGGTAATTGGCATCTGAGCGATTAGTTCGCTTGGCAATTCAAAATCAAAATCTTTAGTTTTCATGGATACAAATAAAACACATTTCGGATTTAAACAAGTTAATATTGATCAAAAATCTCAACTTGTCAAAGAAATTTTTAGCAATGTTGCTGGTAAATATGATCTAATGAATGATCTAATGAGTTTTGGCATTCATCGTAATTGGAAGAATAAAATGGTTGATAAAATTAATCTATCAAGAAATTGTAAAATTATCGATGTTGCAGGAGGAACAGCTGATATTGCGATGCGAATTTTAAAAAAACCAAATGCCCTAAATTTAAATTGTTCAATTGAAGTTGTCGATATAAACCCCGAAATGTTAGCCGTTGGAAAACAAAGAGCTGTTGATGCAAATTTATTTTCTCAATTAAATTTTACCTGTGGTGATGGAGAAAAATTACCCTTTCTTGATCAACAATTTGATTTCTATTCAATTGCTTTTGGCATTAGAAATTTTACCAATATTGAAAATGGTCTTATTGAGGCAAAACGAGTTTTAAAAAAAGGTGGAAAATTTATTTGCCTAGAATTTACTAAGGTTGAAGATTATTTTTTACAAAAAATCTACGATCAATATTCTTTCAAGATTATTCCTAAGATTGGTGAAATTATCCTAAAAGATCGTAATTCCTATCAATATCTAGTAGAAAGTATTAGAAAATTTCCTCATCAAAATGAATTTAAAAAAATGCTTGAGAATGCAGGTTTTTCTAATGTTACCTATCAAAATTTAAATTTTGGAATTGTCGCAATTTTTGAAGGACAAGCATAATCTTTTTATTTAATTTATGAAATATATTTTTTTATTTTGCGGTTTTTTATTTTTAAATTCCTGCGTTTCTATGTGCATTGTCGAAGATTCCGATACTCAAGAAGCAAAAAGACTTTACGATTCTTTTGGAACTCATTTGGCTCGCTTTAATGAATATCAAAACCAATATTTATTTGGTGATTGCTATAATTCAAGAACTGATCGGGTTTTTGTTTATGAAAGTTTTTTTAGTAAAAAATATATTTTAGAAAGATACGGCAAGCCTTACACTTATGTTGGAGGCAGATGGTAAGATAATTTCAATCTTATGGTAAGATAATTTCAACCCTAAATTAATCATTTAGAAATCGGTTTCAAATTATGAATTATAATGATGAATTATGGTGCTATCAAGTGGAATCGAACCACCGACCTCTTCATTACCAATGAAGTGCTCTACCCCTGAGCTATGATAGCTTAATTAAATTTGTGAGATTTAAATTTTTTTCAATTAAAATTCATTTAAAAAAAATTGTCAACTTCCTAAATAGATTTATTTTTAATTATAATATTTTGGTTAATAGTTATTATAAAATATTATTTTTAACTAATATTATTGTTTTATTTTTTATCTTTTTAAAATTGTTTAATATTATTTATCACCTTTATCATCTTGTGAAGAACCTTTATCTTCATCTTTCTTTTGATCATATTTTTCTTTAGCATTCTTCGATAATTTTATTGAACCACGCCTTGCTCTCTTGACTATAGCCTGAGTTAGACCCGTAATTTTTGCCAAGGTTTTAAACGCATCATTTTTAGCACTTGGCAATTGGGTTGCACCCGTTAATTGTTCACTTATCGCTGGAATATCATCCATAAATTTATATAACAAATATAAAATCAAAACTGCTTTGAAAATAGTTAACAATCTTTTTGCAGTTTTACTTGGATCGCTAAATAAATTATTTAGGGCAATTAATGAAACTCCAATTACTTCAAATCCCGGATAAGAACTAAAGCTTTTTGAATCGATATTAATCAAGCATAAAACACTGGTATCAAGGGGATCAACGATTATATCTCCATTATTTACACATCTGGTAATATCTTTTTCTAATATTCCACTAGTGTTAATGCAAAAACGATCGCAATTTAATGATTTTGGATTAACTCCAACAAATTTTGCCTCTCCTACTAAGACCATATCCATTACTGATACCACTATCCCGATATAAGCAAATAATAATGCAACTTGTAAACCAAATCCAAATATTTCTTTAAACCAACTATCAAAAATATTTTTGGTTCTTTCAAATAATAATGCTGGAAAAATTAACGGCGAAATAAATACAAAAATTATCACCGCAATGGTTGAACAAATAAAAATATGCAATGCTCTTATCGTTATAAAGAGCATCATGAGTCCAAAAATTAATATTGAACATGCAAAATAAACTCCAATTGGACCAGTCACAAAAGAAGCTAAAATTAACAAGACGATATTGGCAGCCGATGCTTTTGGTCCAATGCCTAAATATTTTGCAATCTTACAATCCATTGTATCCCACATCGCAAGGTAATTTTTTCCTGCAGGATAATTTCTTTTATCTATTCCTTCAACATTTTCATTATCAACAATCGAGTTTCCGCTTGTTACTAAGCCAAATTGACATCCGTCAAGTTTTTCAGGAGATGTCGATCCAAATGGAGTTTTAACATTGTAAACGATACTCCCTAAATCTCCGCCTAAATCATAAACCGCGTTAAAGAAAAATCCCTGCCATGCATTACCCAAAGCGAAGAAAGATACAATAATAAATTTTAATAAATATAACATCAAAGTTTTCTTATCACCAAGATTAATTTTTTGCATTAAAATATTAACCCCAAAAAATATTACCGATAATGTTAAAATAATTTTTATTACAACCTCCATTTTAATCTGAATATTTCCAAATATTGAATTGCTTTGAACCGATGATCCAGCACGATAAAAAAAACCATTTCCTGCTAAATAACTATTGTTATTTCCTACTCCCGCACTAAAACATTCCCCTTTTTTATTTGGCAATTCTGCACTATTGCTACAACGACTATGACCAACTCGATTATAAAATAAATTCTCCATAGTTTCTTTAAAGCATTGAGCTATTGGTGCGCTAAAGTTAGTATAACTTCCTAATAATCCTCCTTCGTAAGTTGCAACATTTCTTGAATCACCTACTAAATCTAGGCAAGCTTGAGAGAAATATGGCGATGTTATTGTGTTTATAGGTTTAAATTTAGTATCCGATGCAACCGTGCAATGACGCATATATTGGCAATAATTTCGACATTTATTAACAAGTTCATTAAATGTGCAATCGGAATTTCTAACTTCGCTTATTCTAGTTCCGCTATTAGAAAATGTTGATCCGCTTAATCCACATTTTCCTTCTCTAATTAACCTATCCCACTCCTGAGCATTTAAATATCGATTGCCATTAAAATGCTTTGGTAAATGACAAGAATTTTCTTCATATTTTCCATCGCAATAACTATCGCAATAATCAGTTCCACCTTCGATGTTAAAATTATAAGGACACAGACTGTAGGATTGACCGCATATTATGCGTTGATTATTTTCAAACCATACTTTGTAAAAAATTCCATTGATGTTGCAATTACTTCCGGCTTTACAAAAATATTTATCATCTCCATCCTGCAAGCATAGATAATTTTTACTTCTTTTAACGCAACAATCATAAGACTTTTTAAGATCGGCAATTCTTTCATTTGATAATCTTAATCCGTCCTTATCTTGACCCGATGAAACCAAATATTTTTGGCAATTAAATTTTCCTAATTGACTTCCTCTTAAATAATATTTTTGCCTTGGATATTGTCCACTAACCTTATTTTCAGTTGCATCATAGCATATTTCTCCTTGATTGGTATTATCCTCAACTTCAACACCATCATAAATGAATTGCCGATAATTAATATCTGCCATAGTGATGGAATCTGAATTATTGACTTTATCTTGAATATTTTTTGTTACATCTTGCTGAATTCCTGGTGAATTGATTAAATAATCTGTTGGATTTGGTTTTTGCCATCCCGATCCACAAATTTTTACCGAATTAAATTTATATTTAGCTATGGTATTAACAACACCAAACGATACCAAAGCTGTAAAATATGATCTCATGGCATTTAAATAAGCTCCCATGCAAGGATTATTTCCAACTGCTGTTCTAGATGCTTTTAATAAATCACGAGCATCTTGAATTACCGAAGGATAAACCCGAGGAACAGCACTTCCACTTCTGCATAATCCATTCATTGTTGCAATTGATAATTTTACATCCCCGTAACTAGCAATTGCAATTGCTCGACAAACTTCATTATTTAATGCAAACTCTACATCTTTTCCACCATCAAACCCGATGCCATTGATCGGCTCAACAATAACTTCATTACTGCTATTTCTTTCACAATTTCTAACTCTTCCTATTCCATCAAATTTTGCTTCTGTTGCAAATAAGTTGGAGTTATTATAAAAAAACAATAACAATGAAGTTATCATAACTTTAGTTAAAAAAATTATATTTCGATGTATTTTATTTAAAATATTATTTTTTATCATCTTTTGTTAGTTCTTGCGTAATAAATTGGAAGCCAATCACCTGGGTCATCTCCAACCTCATCGATTATTTTATCAAGTAAACGAATGGTATCTGCTCTGGCTGAGAGAACTCTAACTATTTCATCCATTCCCGACAAATCAACTCTGGCAATTACTCCGTCATTATCTTGCTTGATCAAAAAAAATCTCGATGATGGATCAGTGGTTTTAACCAAAAGAAATTCTCGCTCTGTTAACATAAAAACTTCGCGATAGGTTGATGTAGCTTTTAAATTTGGCAAGAAAATTTGGGTTGCAGTTTGCTGAACCAATGTATCGGAAATACTACTCTTGGCTGCATCTTCAACCGATTGAGTTGCAAAAACTACCATGGTATTTAATTTTCTTAAAACCTTCAACCAATCTTTAATTTTAGGAGCAAAAACAGGATTATCAATCAATGCCCAAGCTTCATCCAATACAATCATGGTTGGTTCTCCCGTAAGTGCACTTTGAATGCGATGAAAGAGATAAAGCAAGACGGGAGCAATAGCATATTTATCTTGAAGAATTGGACCCATTTCGATTCCGAATGTTTTAGCCTGAGTAAAGTCAATCAAATCTTCTTCATTGTCAAAAAGTTTAGCATGCGATCCTCTGCTATGCCACATTTCAAGCCTTCCTGCCAAAGTTCCCGGACCAGATAATCCCATAAAAGGAGCAAGATTTCTTAATCTTCGTTCTTTTTTTGGTAATTTAAAATTACTATTTACCGCTTCATTAATTCGATCAATTTCATGAGCAAGCAAAGGTGTATCGCCAATTTTTACCAAAGCTTTCATGAAATCAATTAGGAAAGATCTATTCTCGCTAGTATCATCGAGTTGAAATGGATTAAATCCTGAAACCTTTGAAGCAGTTGGAGTCATATATCTTCCGTGAATTGCTCTAACAAAAATTTCTGCTCCGCGATCCTTATCAAAGAAAAATAATCTGCCTTTAAATTTTTGGGCTTGAGCGCAAAGAAAAGTTAGCAATACTGTTTTACCCGCTCCCGTTGGACCAATAATCATGGTATGTCCAACATCGCGAACGTGAAAACTAAAAAAATATGGAGTTCCCGAAACAGTATTTAAAACCGTTACCGCATCTCCCCAATGATTTCCCTTTCTTTTTCCCGAAGGGTAATTATGAAATGAAGCAAATGCTGCAATATTGAAAGTATTAATGACTGATCTTCTTGCCATAAATTCTTTATTGCCTGGCAATTGAGCCCAAAAAGCTGGTTCCATATTCATCTTCTCGCGAACCCCTGTAATTCCAACATTTGAAAGTTCAACAACCG
Organism: Rickettsia typhi; assembly: GCA_945878005.1. GTDB lineage: Bacteria > Pseudomonadota > Alphaproteobacteria > Rickettsiales > UBA1997 > CAILUF01. The sequence continues at coordinate 12,905 of CAMCSJ010000015.1, forward strand.
CTAGGGATAAAGCACTTTCCAAAGCTTTAGCTGAATCTTCAATGCAAAGCACTGTCATATGATGCATTCCAAATGCAAATTCTCCGCTCATTGCAGAATCAAGAGCTTGATCAATTTCTTGAATTTGAGAAACTGCAACATCTTCGGATTGAATGAGTCGACGTTGTTGTAATTGCATCGAACTGATTGCAATCATGCGATTAATGTAAGAAAATGATTGGCTAATTATCAACTCAAAAGGCATTTGCATAAATCCATCGAAAGCTCCTGCGTTAGTTGATGGACGATATTCTTTGATAGAAACAATTCCAGCATATTTAATTCCAACAGGACTATAAACTTCAATTGATTTACTTCCAAAATATAATCGACAAAGAGGTAGATGTTTGTTGATATTTCCTAGTGGAATTGTGAAAGGTTGAGAATATCCGCAATTAATTATTCGCGATAAAAATTCTAAAACTTCCGAGGTTATACATTCTTCATTATCAACAATATCAAGCAATTCAGCTCCATAATTTGAGAAACCATTGAGGATTCTTTCAGTCATTTCATCTAACTCGTCAAATGCTTCACGCATATAATTTTCCCACGAAGATTTATCAGTTCGATGTTGAAATTTTTTCGCAAGATTTTCCAATACCGCAACTCCAGATTTATCAGCTCCTCGAATGATCGTAAAATAATGTTCATTGATAAAACATTTATCATCGGAATGTTTATTTGCCCATTCTTGATTGACTCTTTCACAAAAAATATCAGGCATTTCTCCATCAGGAAAACTTTTTTCTTTTCTGCGAATCGTGTGAAAATAAAGTGAAAAATTTCCCGATGCCATTCCTTTTAACAAGTTATTGCGAGAGTTTTTTTTGAGATCAATATCAACATCATCAGCAGTTTCAAAGGCAAATCCCTTAATTTTAATTACTCTTACTAATTCTTCATTAAAAGTAATAATTGTATTTGAATTCCAATGACATTTATAGGGAATAAAATGACCAGCAGAAATTTCGCCTTTGGTGATTTTTTCTTTACCTGATTTAACTGTCGATAAACGCATTAATTTTTTGAAAATTTTTTGTTAAAGGTGATTATAAAAAGTAAAATGATACATGGCAAAGCAAGTAATGTTGAAAAAATAAAAAAGCCAAACCATCCTAAACTTTCTGCAAAAATTCCTGCACTTGCTGATAAAAAACTTCGCGAAAAACTAGCCAAAGAAGATAATAATGAATATTGAGTTGCACTAAATGCAACATTGCACAGACTACTCAAATATGCCACGAATATTGAATCGCCAATCCCTCCACTAGAATTTTCGATAAATATCACCAGATATAAAAGATTAATATTTTTTCCCTCCAATGCCAAATATGAAAATGCCAAATTAGAAATTCCTTGCATAATAATTGCAATCCAAAGTGATTTAAAAATTCCGATTTTTTTTACTAAAATTCCACCAATCAATACTCCAAATAATGTTGCAAAAAGTCCAAAAGTTTTGGTGATTGTTGCAATTTCAATTTTACTAAAACCTACTTCCATTAAAAAAGGTAAAGTTAAATTTCCAGCAAAAATATCGGTGAGTTTAAATAAAATTATAAAAATTAAAATTAGCAACCAGTTTTTATGTTTAGCAAAATCACGAAATGGTTCTATAACAAAATTCTTACACCATTCTCTAAATTTATATTTTTTTGGTTGCCAATTTTTTCTTGATTCATTAGCAATTAAAGTTGTTATAAAACAACAGCTCATAAAAAAACCCATTAAAATATAAACTGCTTGCCAAGAAATTTTTTCGGCTAATGCCAAAGCTAATGCACCCGAAATTAACATTCCAACGCGATATCCATAAACATAAAAACTGGAAGCTAATCCTTGATTTTCTAAACTAGTAATTTCAATTCGATAAGCATCAATTACAATATCTTGAGTTGCGGAGGAAATACCAATCAATACTGCAAAAAATGCAATTAATGTTAATGAAGAAGTTATCTGCGCAAATCCCATCGAGGTAATAAAAATTACCAATAAAAATTGACTAAAAATAATCCAAGATTTTCTTTGCCCAAATATTTTAGTAAGAATTGGCAATGGTTTGGAATCAATAAAAGGAGAAACAAAAAATTTCAAAGAATAAGGAATACTTACTAACGAAAAGAAACCAATGGTTTTTAAATCAAAACCCTTATCCACTAATAATGGTTTTAAGGTTGATAAAATCAATGAAATAGGCAATCCAGAGCTAATACCAAAAAAAAATATGATAATAAAATTTTTAAAAGATTTATTCATTTAAAATTATTTTAGATAAAATTATTACCGCAAAAATATTGGATAAAACCAATTTAAAAAAAATCAATTTATCTCTAAAATTAAATTGCAAAAGTTTAAATAACAAAGTAAATTTTTCAAATAAATAATTTTATGAAATTTTTCATTAATTTTTTTCAATATTAATTTTTCTTAATTTATGCTTGAACATAAAAATTCCAACCAAATGTATGCAACCACCATTCTTTCGGTTCGCAAAAATAACCAAGTTGCCATTGCAGGAGATGGGCAAGTTTCCCTTGGAAATACCATTTTAAAATCCAATGCTAAAAAAATTAGAAAATTAGGAGATGGTTCAATAATCGGAGGATTTGCAGGAGCAACTGCTGATGCCTTTACTTTATTTGAAAGACTTGAATCAAAATTAGAACAATATCCCAATCAATTAATGAGAGCTTGCGTTGAGCTAGCTAAAGATTGGAGAACCGATAAATATCTTCGTCGTTTAGAAGCAATGATGATTGTTATCGATAAAAATATTTCTTTAGTTCTTACTGGAAATGGCGATGTTTTAGAACCCGAAGATGGAATTATTGGAATAGGTTCGGGTGGTAATTACGCTTTATCCGCAGCAAGAGCTTTGGCTGATTTTGAAAATTTATCCGCTAAAGAAATTGTTGAAAGATCAATGAAAATTGCTTCACAACTTTGTGTATTCACAAATAATAATATTGTTGTTGAAACCCTATAATATTTGTTAACATATATTTAAATCATTAATAACCAATATAAATTAACTAGTAAAATGAAATATTCTAAATTTTTTTATAATTTAATATTTTTTAGCTTTTTTTTGCTTTTAATTCAAGTAAAACAAGGCTTTGCGGTTATTAATTTTACAATAAATGATGATGTGATGGATAAGGATAACATCTTGCTTTACGGATTTTCATCTCCCGATGTTAATCTTAATAATGATATTTTGGAGATTAAAAATCGAATTATTAAAAATCTTTCTTCGACAAATCTTGTTCAATTTTCTAGTTTTAAAGAGGATGAAAATTCTTCTGATCAAAATATTTTTGATATTGAAGCAGTTCCAATTTTTGAAAAATTTCAAAATAAAAAAATTGCTGATTTACTAGTTGCAAAATTTTCCTATAATGATCAAGGAGATCTTGAATTAAAGATTCGTCTTTGGGATGTTAATGACAAAAAACAAAGCTTTGGTAAGCATTATCTGGCTTCTCGCCAAAATTATCGTCAACTTGCTAATAGCATTTCTAACGAAATTTTCAAAGCAATTTCCAATGAAGATATCGGACATTTTATTTCAAAAATTATTTATGTTGGTGAAACTGGTCCAATCAATAATCGCATAAAAAAAATTAACATGATCGATTTTGACGGAGAAAATTATCGTCATCTTACCAATGGCGAAGAATTAGTTTTAACTCCCAATTTTACTAGGAATAAAAACTTAATTCACTATCTTCGTTATTACGAAAATATTCCGCAAATTTTTTCTCTAGATTTGCGATCCAAAATTAGTGATAAACTTGGTGGTTTTTCAGCAACAACCTTTGCTAGCTCTCCTCATCCGCTTGATGATAATTTAGTTTTATTATCAGCAATTGTCGATGGAAATTGCGATATTTACGAAATGAATATTGCTGGAAATTATGCTAAAAGATTAACCAAAAATCCTGCTATTGATACCACCGCTTCTTATTCACCCGATGGTAAATCAATCGTTTATTCTTCAGATCGCGATGGTAGTCAACAGCTCTACATTATGAATGCCAATGGTTCAAATAATCACAAAATTACCCAAGGTGGAGGTTCTTATTCTAAACCGACTTGGTCTCCCGATGGTAAATTTATTGCCTTCACCAAAATTAAATCTCAACAATTTATGATTGGAACTATGACTCCAAATTCTCGTTTCGAAAAAATTCTTACTACTGCATATCTTGCGGAAGGAGCTCGCTGGTCTGCAAATTCTCGCTATTTAATTTATTCCAAAAAGAAATCACCTTATGGAAGAGATTCAATTCCTAGGCTTTATATCATTGATATCATAACTGGTTTTGAATATGAAATTCCAACTCCAAAAAATGAGGGAGCGCTTGATCCTGATTGGGTTTTAACTAATTAAATTAAAATAGTTTAAAATCAACATTTTTTATTATTTGTTAACAGTTTCCAATAATTTACATGTATTTATATTTTTTAAAAAGATTTCTTTTAATTTTCCCAACTTTATTTATTATAATTTTTGTTAATTTTTTAATTATTCAGACCGCTCCTGGGGGTCCTGTGGAACGCTTTATTTCGCAAATTAATCACACCAAATTAACTGGCGAAATATCATCTAATTTTAATGACAATAATAATTTTAATTTTGGATCCAATGACGCAACAAATTTAAATTACCAAGGAAGCAATGGAATTGACCAAGAAGTTTTAAATAAAATTACCAAACTCTACGGATTCGATCTTCCCCTTCATCAAAGATTTTTTTTAATGATAAAAAAATTTTTAATTTTTGATTTCAATGAAAGTTTTTATTCCGATAAAAAAAATATTGATTTAATTTTAGAAAAACTTCCCGTCTCGATTTCGCTTGGGATTTGGTCAACCCTTCTCATCTATTTAGTTTCAATTCCTCTTGGCATTAAAAAAGCACTAAATGATGGCAATAAATTTGATCTTTGGAGCAGTGCTATAATAATTTTTTTCTATAGTATTCCTGCTTTTTTATTAGCAATTTTATTGATGATTATTTTTTGTGGAGGAAATTTTTTAAACATTTTTCCACTTAGAGGACTTACCTCTAGCAATTTTGCTGAATTAAATTTTTTCGAAAAAATTCTTGATTATTTATGGCATTTAGTTTTACCAATTTTTGCGATGATCATTGGTGGATTTGCTTCCTTAACATTTTTTTGCAAAAATACTTTTTTAGAAGAGATTAATAAAAACTATGTTATCACCGCATACAGCAAGGGTTTAACTCAGAATCAGGTTCAATATTTTCACATTTTTCGCAATGCTTTATTGCAAGTTATTGCCAGTCTTTTTACGATTCTAATCGGAGTTTTTTTTACTAGTTCGCTTTTAATTGAAATTATTTTTTCGCTAGATGGACTTGGGCTTCTAAGTTATGAAGCAATTATTTCTCGAGATTATTCATTGATCTTCGCCTCACTTTACATCTTCAGTATCATAGGTTTAGTTGG
>CAMCSJ010000016.1 GCA_945878005.1 Rickettsia typhi
AGCCCTTCGAAGATCTTTATGAGCATTATCGACAATATTTTGATCATTGGTATAAGCATGAATGGTAGTCATAAATCCTTTTTGAATTCCAATTGTATCATTTAAAATTTTTGCAATTGGAGCAAGGCAATTTGTAGTACATGATCCAATGGAGATTACGCTATCTTGACTTGAAAGAGTATTATCATTTACGCCATAAATAATAGTTTTAACATTTGGTTCCTTAGCAGGAGCAGAGATAATAACTTTCTTTGCTCCTGATTCAATATGCATGGTTGCATCTTCTAGCGATGTAAAAGCTCCTGTGCATTCAAAAACTAGATCGATATTCATTTCCTTCCAAGGTAATTTTTTAGGATCGCGTTGATTACAAATTATAACTTCTTTGTTATTAACAAAAAGTTTTTGATTTTTAATTTCTACGGCATAATTAAATCTACCATGAACCGAATCATAGCGAAGAAGATGAGCCAAGGTTTCTAGAGGTGCAGAAGAATTAATCGCAACTAATTCAACATCATTAAAATTTTCTTCATAAATCGCTCGAACAATTGATCTTCCAATTCTTCCTGGACCGTTAACTGCAATTCTGATTGTCATAATATAAAAATTAATTATTATTTTGATGCCTTGATGTTGTAGTAATCAAGAGCATTTCTAAAATCGTGAAGATTAATTTTAGCGGTGATTTCTTTAGATTGTCCACGTACATTAAACCTTAAAAATAAATAATCACCTGTTTTCATTTGGAGAAATAAAATATTTTTTTGCTGATCATCCAGTGGAATAAGTCCAAAATCTTTATTAGTAAGGTTTTTAGATAGAATCAAATCATTTTGATCAACGCGGATTTTAACAAAACTATTAAGGCTTATTTGGGGAATGATAATAAAAAATTGATTAGCAAATTTTGCAAAAGGCTGAAGAGTGATTACTGAGGAATTATCAAAAAATTTACTGGCAATTTTGCAATGAGAATAGCTCATCATATCATCAATTTCACAATAAACTCGCCAATCGCCAAAAATCTTCTCTTCATTTCTTACATCAATTACTTCTGCAAATATTGGCGAAGAAAATAACAAAATTAAAATGGTTTTTAACAAAAAATTTTTCATAATTTATAAATTATATTTTTAAAAAAGTTTTAATTATGGTTTTTTTATATTTAAAAATATTTATTAAATTATCAAAAATATAAACTAAAAATTCAAAAAAAGATTATTTTTATTTACGATATTAAATTTCAAAAAAATATAATCAAGTAAGCGATAAGTATAATTTGCATAAAATTAATCCAATCTAACTTCTATTGTGATTATTTAAATTTTCTTGATGTTTCAATTTTTGGGAAAGTGGATTATAAACAGAAGAGGAACTTAAACTCTCAACAATTGATTTGCGTAGATTAATGGTATGAACTGTCATCTCATTAAGAATATCTAAAGTTTCAGTTAGGGATTCTTGATGTTGCGAACTAGATGAATTTTGTTTTGTTTGATGCATATTTTTTTAGATTATATTATTATTTATGAAATTAAATTTAAATATATAGATTATTTTATATTATATTTTTTTAAAAGATAGTTATTTACCGAGGTTAATTCTTCGGAATTTAATGCTTTATCGTAAATTATTAATTCGGATAATTTACCGATGAATGGCCTTCCAAAATTATTTGGAGCAAGATTGCCCATAAAAATAGTAAAGTTAGCAGAATTAAGGGCTGGAACACTTGCTGAAGTATATGATGAATTTGTTTCGGTTACATCAACTCCATTAGCATAAAAATTTGTTTTATTGGTTCGAAAATTTCTGTTATATGCAAAAACATAATCTTTACCATCATTTACAATCCCTGAAGAATTTGCATAATTATCATTTTCCGCTCCACCTCCAAGAGTTCTGTGAAGGGCTCTCATTCTGCGATTAAATCCAAGCGATGCTCCAGCTGAAGGTTGAATTTCATATGCAATTGAACCATTACTGTAAGAAGTATCTAAAATTTGTATCATGGTTGATCCATTAGGATGTATTGATGAAGCATTAAAAACATAGAAAAAAGTATAATTTGCACCGATTTGAAAATTATAAAGAAACATATGGGAAGTGTTGAAAACAAGAGAAGTAAGACCATTAACTCCTGAATCGGAATATACTGGTTGATAGGTAGGATCAGTTGATACAAACTGGTATTTATATGAAGATTGCGGATTGATATCCTTCCACAATGCAACTTTATCATTATTACTTAATGAAGAATCAAAACTAGAATCAAGAGTTGTTTCAAACCATGCTACTAATTGAGTAATTGAAGAAACTGGTGATGATAAGGTCATCGATCTTGCAGATGTTAATTTCATTTGTTTTAATAAACGAGAAGAGGAAGTTACTCCTGCAACCAAAATACCAATGATTAAAATAACAATTGATAATTCAATTAATGAAAAGGCTTTTTTGTTAATGAAAGTGCTATTTATTTTAGATTTAAAATTATTATTTATTTTATTCATTTTCAAAATTTAAAATTAAATTTTTCCATAATTCATATTTTTCCAAAGGTAAATTACGAAGTGGACTGCAAAGTTCAAGAGCTTTTTTAATATTATCAATCATGATTTTATATTCGTTATTTTTAGAATTTAGATATTTCTTTTTATCGATCAAAGAATCAATTTTAGATTGAATAAATCCATCCTTGGTGATTTCAACTTCAACAATAAAATTAGCGTTAGAAATAGTTTTTGAAGTCTTAATTGCATGATGATAACACATTTTTAATTGAGATAAAATATTGGTTTTTTCTCGAGAAGATAAACCTGAATCCTCTATAGTTTTAGAATTTGGATTGGCAATTTGAGGTTTTAAAACATCTTGATCTTGTGGTTGAGTTGGAGAATTTTTATTTTCAACAACTTCTTCTTTTTTAGCTTCATCTTGAGTATTTTGAATAGGAATAGCTGAATTATCAGCCTTTAATTGTTCTTGATTATTGATCAAATCATTTTTTAAATCTTGATCACTATTGGGTTTTTGCTTTTCATTTAGGAATTTATTAAGTTTATTTTGCTGTTTATCTTCTTCATTTTTGGCCTGTTTCAAAGTATTTAAAGCATTTTGAGAAATTGAATGTTGAAAACCAATATAAACCTCTTGTTCATTAACATTATTTGTTGGAAATTGTTTAATACTAATAAATAACAATAAAAATAATATAAAATGTAGAAATGTAGAATATATAAAATATTTTGTCATTTGGCAATATCTGTTACTAAAATTACTTTACTAAATCCTGCAATGCCAATTAGACTTACAACGTCCATTACTTTTCCGTAATCAATTGATTTATCGGCTCTTACAAAAATTTTAGTATCAAAATTATTAGTGGTTAACTTTGATAAATTATTATTTAATTGATTAATTTTTATAATTTTATCTTGAAGATAAATTGATCCATCATGTTTAATCGAAATTGAAATTGGTGTATTTGATTCGCTAATTGGATCTTGTGAACCTTTGGGAAGATTTATTTTGATTCCACTAGACATCATTGGAGCGCAGACCATAAAAATAATTAGCAAAACTAACAAAATATCAACAAAAGGAGTAATGTTAATATCGCTAATTGTCGATCTTTTTTTATTGCTTCTAGAGCTAAAATTAGTTAATGACATATTGTTTTAATTGAGGTAAAAAACTAAAAATTATTGTCTTTAATTACAAAAAATTTATTGGGAATCGAACTAGTCATATCAATATTGTTAAGAGTTACCGAAACGATTTGACCGAGATCATTTTTAACTTCCATTTTGACAAATTCTAATGGGGAATTTTTGAAAATTAAACTAAATTCTCCAGCATCTTTGCGATTTTTTTTAAGTAGAGATATTTTGATAAAATTATTATCTTTTTGAATATTGGTAATTTGAACATCCTTACTTGAAAATGAAATATTTGGACGAGTTAAAAAGGACGCAGGAGTTGTATTAGTGCTAATTCGAGAGATTTCATCAAGTTCAATATCGTGATAAGATAAAATTGATCCATTTACCACAATAACAATTTTGGGATCAGCTAAATATTCGATTCGCATTTTTCCAGATTGATTTGGGTTTCTTGATAAATAAAATTTTCCTTCGATTAAATTTTTAGAATTAACATTAGCTGAGTTTTGATCGTTAATTGAAGATTTTGAATTGGAGTTGATATCTTGAGAATTTTGAATAAAATTCGCTGAAAGATTAGTGATATTATTTAAAAAAATTTCAATATTTTTTAAATCTTCTTGATGTAATAAAATTTTTTTAAAGATAGAATTACTCTCTTTAGCATAAGAATTTGTAGTGATGGAAACTAACAACAAACCAACATAAATAATTGACCTAAGCCAAAAATTTATGTTGATATTATTATTTCTAAACTTCTTTAGAATAGTATTTCTTTTCATCTAATCCACCTTCGGTTTTATCGACAATTAAAGTGATAGCACTATCACCAGTAATGTTAATGGTTGTTCTTACCATATCTAAAATACGATCAACTCCTAGAATAATTCCAATTCCTTCAATTGGTAAACTAACCGAAGTTAAAACCATACTCATAAAAATGATCGATCCACTTGGAATTCCTGCTGCACCAATTGAACCTAATGTGCATGTTAAAACTAGCATCAAATAATTTTGGTATGTTAAATCAATTCCATAAGCCTGAGCAAAAAATAATGCACAAATACCTAGGTATATAGCTGTTCCATCCATGTTAATGCAAACTCCAAGTGGAAGAAGAAAATTAGAGTTAGTTTTTGAAACTCCCATTCGGTCTTGAAGCTGATTCATTGCAGTTGATAAGGTAGCTTTACTACTGCTAGTAGCAAAAGCAAGTGATTGAGTTAAAAGAATTTTTTTGTAAAATGGAATTGGTGAAATTCTTGCAAAAAACATAATTAAAAAACCAAATACAACATATTGAAATAAACAAGCTGATAATACTGCAAAAATTAATTTTGCAAGAGCTTCAAGTATATCGGTTCCTTGAGTTCCAATTACCCATGCGATAAATCCAAATACTCCTAAAGGAGCAAGTTTAATAATAATTTCAATCATTTTAAAACTTACTTGAGAAGCAGAATAAATAAATTCTTTTAATGGACGAGCTTTTTCACCAACAGTATTAATTACAATTCCTGTGAAAATTGAAAAAATAATTATTTGTAAAAAATTATCAGATGCCATTGCATGAATTGGATTAGTTGGAATTAAGCCAATTAAAAATTCAGTAATAGATGGAGGAGTTCTATTTGCTAGGACTGTAGGTTGACCATTAGTTTGTAAAATAGAACTTAAATCTACTCCCGCTCCTGGTTTAAATAAATGTCCAGCAGTAAGACCGATAATTACTGCAAAAACCGCAGTTAAAATATATGCACTAAATCCTTTTATACCAACTCGGGTAAAATTTCCTTGTCCATGCATTGAGGTAATTCCAGAAAGAAGAGCGAAAAAAATTAGTGGTACAATTACCATCTTAATTAAACTTATAAAAATCGTTCCAAAAATTTTTAGATCAGCAGCTTTTTCTTTTAGGACAAATCCAGAGATTATCCCCAAAACTAAGCCGATTAACACTTGTTGCCATAATTTCATAATCTTTGTTAATTTTAGTTAATAAACAATTTTATTAAATAAATCAATATTAAATAATATAAAATATTTGATTTAGTGAATAAAATTGTAAAAAAATAAGAATTGTTAGTTATCCAAAATTAATTATAATTATAAATTAAAATCAACATTTGAAAAAACTAATTTTTGTGGATTTATATCAATTCAAAAATAATTAATTAACAGTTCAACTAATTTAAAAAAATTTTGCAACTATTTTTTTCATAAATGTTTTAATACTTGCTTTTAAAGATTTAAATAAATATATTAAAAAAATCAATCTGGCTTAGATAGATAAGCCTTTCTTTTAAGGATACCATTAAATAAAATCTAAATATTACCAACCATTTAGTTTTGTATTTTTCAAATTATCATAATTATTAAAAAAAATCAAAATTATATTTTGACTTTTAAAATAATAATATTTTTATGGAGAGCTAAAGGATTAATCTAAGGAATAATTCCAATTTTTAAATTTAATTTTTTATAAAATGAAAAAAATATTTTATAGTTTTTTAGTTTCAACCATCATTCTTTTTACTACAGAATCAATGGCTTCTACTCGTTATATTTCAATTGGTACGGGTGCAATTACGGGTGTATATTATCCAGCTGGAGGAGCAATTTGTCGTTTACTTAATCGAGGTAGAAAAGGACATGGAATTAGATGTTCCGTTGAGTCAACTGGTGGATCAGTTTCAAATCTTAATGCAATTCGTAATTCAGTAATTGATTTTGGAATTGTTCAATCGGATTGGCAATATAATGCATATAACGGTACAGGATTCTTTGCAGACCAAAAACCATTTAAAGAATTGCGCTCTGTTTTTTCACTTTACACTGAAACATTTACTATCGCAGTTTCTGAAAAATCTGGAATTAAAAAACTTGATGATATCATTAATAAAAGAGTCAATTTTGGTCCACAAGGTTCGGGAATGTATGCAACGATGGAAGTCTTAATGTCAGTTAAAGGCTGGAATAAACAAAGTTTTTCAAATATCACTTACCTTCAACCATCCGAACAACCAAAAGCATTATGCGATGATAAAATCGATGTTATGATTTATGCCTCTGGAAATCCTAATGGAGTTCTTCAAGAAGCAACTCAAACCTGCAAAGTTAGAATTATTCCAATTGATCGCGAAACAATTGAAAAATTAGTTCAAGTAAATTCTTTTTATGTTAAAGCAATTGTACCTGGTGGAATGTATGCTGGTAATCCAAGCAATATTGAAACATTTGGTGTTAAAGCTGCGGTAGTAACTTCTGAAAAAAATAGTCTCGAGGTTGTTTATAATTTAACAAAATCTGTTTTTGAAAATTTTGACAATTTTAAAACTCTTCATCCCGTATTTTCAAATCTTAAAAAAGAAGATATGGTTAAAGAAGGAAATTCTGCTCCAATTCACCTTGGAGCTTTGAAATATTTCAAAGAAGCTAAATTAATTAGCGAATAATTTTAATTTATTAAAAAAAATTTTAGGTAATTTTTAGGCAATTATTTCTGTAAATTTTACTGTAAATTTCTTCTGGCAATTTTTAAATTTAACATTTTCTGTTTAAATAAGTTAGTAATTATTAATTGCTAACTTATTAAAATTATTTTTATTGAAAGAAAATAAATTCAATTTATTTCTAATGAATTTACTATTAAAAAAATATTACAATTATTTGGTAAATTTATTAATTTTTTTTTCAGCCTTTGTAGTTTTTTCATGCAGTAAATATCAACCACTTCTTCAAAAAAACCATACTTATCAAAATCTCGGGGAAGCTAGAACCAATTATGAAATCAACCTTTGTATCGAAGAAGCTGAAGAATTATCAAATAATCAAATTGCCCAAGAAAGCTATAGCCAAGTAGGTGATAATCTGGCTAAATCAATTGGAAGCTCAATTTCTCAAGCAATAATTGGAAATTCAAATCCAACTTCATCTTTTATAGGTAACTCAATTAGATCTAGTGGAATTGGAGCAAGCTCAGCAATTAAAACCTATAATCCTAAAAATCAATCTTTAAGAATTGCCAAACAAAATATTATCGTAAGATGTTTAGCACTAAAAGGATTGGTAGTTATGGGATGGAAATAAATATTGAAATAAAATATTAATTTATAAATGCCTTTAAAAATATTTAATGCCTTTGAAAAAAAGGCCTAAAAAAATCCATAAAAAAATTTAAAATTAAGTGCAAAAAAATAAATTCATAAAAAAATTACACTTGAAAATACCGTGGATTTAAATAAAATTAATTTTTAAAATTACTATAAATTATACTTGAAAAATCCCGTGGATTTAAATAAAAATTCAGCTAAAATTTTATTAAAAATAATTTAACCAATAATATTTTAATTTATGGCAGGACATTCGCAGTTCGCAAATATCAAGCATCGCAAAGGAGCACAAGATGCCAAAAAAGCAAAATTATTTACCAAAATTATGCGTGAAATAACCGTTTCCGCAAAGACCGGTCAAAGTGATCCCGAATATAATCCTCGATTACGAAATGCCTTAATTGAAGCAAGAGTTAATAATATCCCCAAAGATCGTATCGAAACTGCAATCAAAAAAGTAACATCAGGAATTGATAATCAAAATTTTGAAGAAATTCGTTATGAAGGATATGCGCCAGATGGAATTGCCATAATCGTTGAAGCATTAACTGATAATCGCAACCGTACTGCAAGCGAAGTTCGCAGTATTTTTACTAAAATGGGTGGAGCGCTTGGCGAAACAGGGTCAGTTGGATTTATGTTTGACCGCGTTGGAGTAATTCAATTTGCAACCAATCTTGCAAGTGAAGAATTAATGTTTGAAACAGCTTTAGAAGCAGGAGCAAGCGATGTTGAATCATCTGTGGATGAACATGTTGTAATAACTACCCCTGAAAATTTCGTTACAGTTCGTGATGCGTTAATTAAAAAATTTAAAGATCCGCTTTCTGCCAAATTAGATTGGCAAGCCAAAAATATTACTGAAATTACTGATCTTATTCAAGCACAAAAATTATTGAAAATGATTGATTTGCTTGAGGATTGCGATGATGTTCAAAGTGTCACGGGAAATTATATTTTTAGTGATGAAATTAATCAAAAAATTTAAATTATGAAGCAAGTTAAAATTACAACCAAATTAATAAAAGATCATAATCTCAGCGATGATGAATATCAGCTCATTTTAGATATTTTACAAAGAGAACCATCAATTACTGAGCTGGGTATTTTTTCGGCAATGTGGTCTGAACATTGCTCATATAAATCAACTAAAAAATATTTAAAAACATTACCTACCAAAGCTCCATGGGTAATTTGTGGACCTGGTGAAAATGCTGGAATTATCGATATTGGCGATAATCAAGCGGTAGTTTTTAAAATGGAAAGTCATAATCATCCATCATTTATCGAACCTTATCAAGGTGCAGCTACGGGTGTTGGTGGAATTTTACGAGATGTATTTACGATGGGAGCTCGTCCAATTGCCAATCTCAATGCTCTTCGCTTTGGTGATATCGATCATCCTAAAACCAAAACATTGGTAAATGGAGTGGTAAGTGGAATTGGAGGATATGGAAATTGCGTTGGAGTTCCAACGGTTGGAGGGGAAGTAACCTTCGATAAAAGTTATAATGGCAATATCATTGTTAATGCCATGACGGTTGGACTTACCACTCATGATAAAATTTTTTATTCTTCCGCATCACAGGTTGGAGCAAGTGTTGTTTATGTTGGTTCAAAAACAGGTAGAGATGGAATTAACGGAGCAGTTATGGCATCGGATGAATTTAAAGAAGGAGATGAAGATAAGCGTCCAACCGTTCAAGTTGGAGATCCATTTGCAGAAAAATTACTTCTTGAAGCTTGTATGGAATTAATGCAAACTGATTGTATTTTATCGATTCAAGATATGGGAGCAGCTGGTTTAACTTCGTCATCATTTGAAATGTCTGGCAAAGGTGGAACGGGTATCGAATTAAATTTGGAAAATGTTCCCCAAAGAGAGCAAAATATGACTCCATATGAGATTATGCTTTCCGAAAGTCAAGAAAGAATGTTGATGATTATTAAACCCGAAAAGGAAGATTTTGCCCGAAAAATTTTTGAAAAATATGAATTAGATTTTGCAGTTATAGGAATTGTAACCGATACGGGAAGAGTGGTAATTAAAATGAATAATGAAATTTATGCTGATATTCCTTCATTGCCATTATCAGAAAAATCTCCCGAATATGATCGCAAATATGTTTAGAAATATTCTTTTAATCGCTATTTAGAAAAATATTTTACCATATTTACAAAATATTTTCCATCAGTGAATAACAGATTTAATAAAGAATTTATCAAATTAATTTAACGAAGTTTGGCCTTATGTTTTTGCCATTCGGGAAGAAATTGATTCATTACCGCAACAAATTTTTTATTATGACTTGGTTCAATTAAATGACTTAATTCATGAACAACTACATACTCAATTGCTTCAAGAGGTTTTTTGGCAAGTTCTAAGCTAAACCATAATCTAGCTTTTATATAATTACAACTTCCCCATTTGGTTTTCATTTTTTTAATGCCAATAAAATTACTTTGTAAATTCATTTTTTTTTGCCATTTACTTATCATTGGAATTAATATCTTTCTAAGCTCTAAACGATAAAATTGTGATAATAATTTTTGGTAATCATCAATTGAAATTTCAGTTGCTAAATTAATTGTTATCTTTTGATCATAATCACTAAAAATTATTGTCTTTTCTTGATTTTTAACTATTTCTAATTGAAATTTTTTTCCTAAGAATTCAATCATTTCGCCATTAATAAATTTAATTTCACCGATATTTTTTTTAGAGAATTCTTCATGATGTTTTTTTATCCATGATAATTTATCAATAACTAAATTTTTTAAATATTGAATAGAAGGCTTGCGAGGAGCAACCAGAAGAATTTTTCCATCATTAGTAGCAATACGAAGATAGATCTTTTTAACCGCTTTTCTAAGAATTAAAATTTCCAAATTATCAATTTTTAATGTGGTAGAATCATATATTTTTTTACTAAATTTTGGCATTGTTTAATCGTTTAACTTGAAAAAATTTTTGCAATAATTCTATAGATTCTTGAGCTCCAATTCCACCATAAATTTCGGGTTTATGATAAGCTAAATTAGGGCTAGAGAAATTAAAATTATTGCTAATTGCTCCAAATTTTTCGTCATTTGCTCCAAAAAAAATTCTCCTAATTCTTGCTAAAGAAATTGCTCCGTAGCACATTAGACATGGTTCCAAAGAAATATAAATATCGCAATTCGATAAATATCGAGAATTTTTAATTTTGCAGGCTTTTTCAATGGCGATTAATTCACAATGCGATGTAGCGATATTTTGCATTTTGCAATAGTTATGCGCTTGAGCAATTATCTGATTATTTTCAACGATAATTGCTCCAACTGGAACTTCATCAATTTCAAAAGCAAGTTTAGCTTGCTTGATTGCTAATTGCATGAAGTAGTTTTTTTGCATACTAAAACCCGTGATCTTTGACTAAAATTTCAGCAATTTGTACAGCATTTAACGCTGCACCTTTCTTCAAATTATCAGCTACTACCCAAAGAGACAAACCATTTTTAATCGATGTGTCTTTACGAACACGTGAGACAAAAACTGGATCTTTTGCGGATGCTTCAATGGGAGTTACAAACTGCATTTCACTAGGATTATCAATCAATAAAATTCCATCAAATTTTGATAATGCTTTTTTAGCTTCTTCAACAGAAATAGGATTTTCAAATTCAACATTAACCGATTCACTATGAGCATTAAAGACAGGAACACGAACGCAAGTTGCTTCAACTTCAATATTGCAATCAAAGATTTTCTTGGTTTCCACCTTCATTTTCCATTCTTCTTTAGTTGATCCATCTTCCATAAAAACATCAATTTGAGGAATTACATTAAACGCAATTCTTCGACTAAATTTTTTTGACTCTAAATGTTGATTTTCATAAATTTTTTTAGTTGAAGTATAAAGCTCATCCATCGCTTCTTTTCCAGCTCCCGAAACTGCTTGATAAGTTGAAACTACGATTCGTTTAATTTTTGCTAAATCATGTAAAGGCTTAAGCGCAACAACCATTTGAATCGTTGAACAATTTGGATTGGCAATAATAAATCTTTTTTTGTAATCACCAATTGCTTTAGGATTTACTTCGGGAACAATCAATGGAATATCTTTTTCCATACGAAAATGTGAAGTATTGTCAATTACCACGCAACCTGATTTTGCTGCACGAGGAGCATGAATTGCCGATATTTTTCCGCCTGGAGAAAATAAAGCAATTTTCGTTCCCGTAAAATCATAATCAACAAGTGATTGAACGATTAAGGTTTTACTTCCATATGAAATTTTTTTTCCTGCTGAATTAGGAGATGCTAAAGCGATAACTTCATCTGCAGGAAATTTTCTTTCCGCAAGAATGTTTAAAATTTCTCGTCCAACATTTCCAGTTGCTCCAACTACGGCGATTTTTCTAGTCATAAATATTTTATTTGAAGTTAAAAAAAATTAGAATGAAATTAATAAAAGGTTAAAAAAGATAAAAAATAATTTTGATTTGCTAAATCTATAGTCTAAAAATTAAAAAAAAATAATTTTGATTAATGAATTTATAAATTTAATGTTTCAAGAATTAAAAAATATTTCGGTTAATAATGAAATAACAAAGATTTGCATAATTGCAACTGAAGCATCAGGAGATGTTCTTGCGAGCAAATTAATTGCCGAATTGAAAGCTATTTTTCCATTAGCGAACTATAGCGGAGTAGGGGGAAATCTAATGATTAATCAAGGATTTAGTTCAATATTTCCAATGGAAGATTTGGCACTTATGGGGATTGTAGAAATTCTTCCTCATTTACCAAAAATTTTAAAAAGAATTTCTCAAACCGTAAATTATATCAAAGAATATAATCCTCAAATCGTTATCAGTGTTGATTCCCCAGATTTTTCATTTCGAGTGATTAAAAAAATTCAAAATATAAAATCCATTAAAAAAGTTCATTTAATTGCTCCATCAGTTTGGGCATATCGGGAAGGAAGAGCAAAAAAAATTTCTAAACTTTACGATTTACTTTTGGCAATTCTTCCATTTGAACCTCCTTATTTTGAAAAATACGGATTGAAAACTATTTTTATTGGTCATCCAATAATTGAAAAAAATCCAGATTTTAGTAATGCAAATTTGATTAAAGAAAATTTTCGTAGTATTAATAAAATTTCATCGGATGATTTTTTATTATGCTTAACTCCAGGATCAAGAAATTCCGAAGTAAAGAAAATATTTCCAGAAATGATTAAAGCAGTTAATGAATTATATCAGGAAAAAACTAATCTTAAAATTGCGATTCCCATTGTTAAAAAAACCCAAGATTTAGTAAGAAGTTTAAGCAATAAAATCAATGCTCCGCATTTTATAATCGAAGATCAAGAGCAAAAAAATTCATTATATTTATCATGTGATTTTGCAATCGCAAAATCGGGAACAAATACCGTAGAATTTTCACTTTATAAAATACCAATTATTATTTGTTATAAAGTAAATTTATTAACATATTTAATTTTAAAAACTCTTATTAAAATTAAATATGCCAATTTACTAAATTTGATTTTAAATCGAGAAATTATTCCCGAGCTCTTGCAAAATGATTGCAATTCACAGAATATTCATAAAGAATTAAAAAGATTTATCGATGATAAAAATTTATCTTTAAAACAAATTAACGATACCCAAAAAGCTCTTGAAATGATTGGATTAAACTCCAATATTTCGGCTAGTAAAAAAGCCTGTAATGCTATCTTTGATTTATTAAAAAAATGAAATTTACTATTAAAATATTAATTTTTTTGCTATTAACCAATTCGGCTTTTGGCAATGAAATAACTGATTGTTCGCCAAATAATTCTTATGTAGTTTTTGAAGAAAAAAATCGCAGTATTCTCTTGCAAAAAAATGCCAATGAAAAAATCTATCCTGCATCATTGGTAAAATTAATGACCTTATATTTAACTTTTGAAGCATTAGAAAATAAAAAAATTTCGCTCAATACTTCAATTAAAATTTCTCAAAGAGCAGAAGAAATTTCAAGAGTAAATAGGGTTAATACTCTTCATTTAAGACAAGGTCAAACCATAACCGTAAGAGAAGCTATTTTAGCAATTGTGGTAAGATCTTTTAATGAAGCTGCAATTGGATTAGCAGAAATTATCAGCAATGATGAATGGCAATTTGTTAAAAAAATGAACAATAAAGCATTGGATCTGGGAATGTATAATTCATCTTTTCGAAATGCTAGTGGATTGCATGATTTTTCGCAATATACCACTGCACTTGATCTTGCAAGATTAGCGATGTCCATAAAAAAAGATTTCCCTGATTATTATCATTTATTTTCATTAAAGCATTTTAAATTTCATCGTGAAAAATATAAAACTCATAATCATATTCTTGACGAATATCGTGGTGCAGAAGGTTTAAAAACTGGTTTTACAAATGCTTCAGGTTTTAATCTAATTGCCTCAGCTAAAAAAGGAAATATTAGAGTAATTTCAGTATTAATCGGATGTCCGAGTTCGCAGAAAAGAGAAAATCTTACCAAGCAATTATTGAATGAAGCATTTAAAAAAATTCCTCATGAGATTTATCCCGATATATCAGGAAAAATTACCAAAACATTTAGTTATGAAGATCAAAATATTAACATTTCTCAAGATGATGATCATAAATGATTATAAAACCTTAAAAAATATTTCTAGAAATTTTATTAAACTATGTTAAAATTTTTTTAAAGATAAATATTCCCTTAATTTCGCATAATAAATTCTAATTTTTACAATGACCAAAAAAATTTTTATTAAAACCTATGGCTGTCAAATGAATGTCTATGATTCTAATCGTATGCAAGATTTAATGAATTCATGCGGATATGACAATACTGATAGCGAAAATGATGCTAATTTGATCATTGTAAATACCTGTCATATTCGTGAAAAAGCAAGTGAAAAACTTTTTTCGGATTTGGGAAGGATTCAAAAAATTAAAACTCAAAAGCAAAAAAATAATGAAGAAATTATTGTTGTAGTTGCAGGATGCGTAGCGCAAGCTCAAGGTGATGAAATTTTTAAAAGATCAAAAACTCCAGATATCATCGTTGGACCAGAAAGTTATCAAACCTTACCAGATTTGATTGGAAAAGTCATTCGCCACAAAACTCGTCAATTAAATTTAGAATTTATTGCCAATGAAAAATTTGATAATTTAGTTGCACCAAGAGCTGGAATTAATGCTAGCGCATTTGTAACTGTTCAGGAAGGTTGTGATAAATTTTGTACATTTTGCGTTGTTCCTTACACTAGAGGATCGGAATATTGTCGAGATGTTTTACAAGTTTATGACGAAGTATTAAAATATGCGGATAATGGAGTTAAAGAAATTTATTTACTAGGGCAAAATGTCAATGCCTATCAGGGTAAAAATGGCGATAAAGAAAATTATTCCTTGGCAAAATTAATTGAAAAAATTGCTGGAATAAAAGAAATTGAAAGAATTCGTTATACCACATCTCATCCTCGAGATATGAGTGATGATTTAATATTTGCTCATCGCGATATTGATAAATTAATGCCATTTTTACATTTACCTGTTCAATCAGGATCTAACAATATCTTGCAAGCGATGAATCGAAAACATCGTAGAGATGATTATTTTAAAATCATTGAAAAGCTTAGAAATGCTAGATCTGATATTGCATTATCTTCAGATTTTATCGTTGGATTTCCCGGAGAAACAAATCAAGATTTTTTAGATACTATTGATCTGGTTGAAAAAATTGGCTTTACCCAATGTTATTCATTTAAATATTCACCTCGTCAAGGAACCCCATCTGCAGATGCAAATAATCACATTGATGAAAATATTAAAGAAGAAAGATTGGCAATTTTACAAGAGTTATTAACCAAACAACAAACTCAATTTAATCAAAAATTTGAAGGGCAAAAAGTTAAAGTCTTATTTGAAAAAGAAGCTCCAAAACAATCTAAAAATTCTTTAAAAAATAATTTAAATTTAACAGCTAATTCATCAGATTCTTTAATCAAAGATAATCTAAAACAATTATGGGGTAAAAGCGAATGGCTTCAATCGGTTGTAGTTGATGTCGATCAAATTAATTTTGATAAATATTTTGGAAAAATCGCTGAAGTAGAAATTCTAAAATCTCGTCCTAGTAGCTTAGTTGGAAAAATATTAAATTAAAAAATAAATTTTCCTAAGATAAAAAACTTAGTGAAAAACATTGCAAAATAGCAACTTCATTATCTGGATAATATATCTCTTAAAAAAACTTTTATAATAAATAAAACAATTCTTGACTATTGTTTTAAATAGTTAAACTCTATTAATAACACACATTTACTTTTTAATCTTTATTTTTAGTTAAATAATAAACTTAATTAAAATTAGACCATTATTTTACTGAAATAAGGGTCAAAAATTTACATTATTTAATAAAATTTTTTAAATAAATTTAATTTAGTCAATTAATATGAATCCTCAAATTTCTCTTGAGACAGTTGTTGTCAATAACATATTTAAAGAAAATAAATTAAAAATTCTTAAAGGATTAGGTTCATCAAATCCCAACGAATTGTTAGAAGTGACCTTAAAAGAAGGATTTAAAGGCGATAAATTTCGAGAAAATGATGAAAAAATTTTTAAAAATTTTTTTGTTGAAAATCAAAACAGCAATAATTCGCAAGACAATTTTTTAAAATCTTTTGATCAATGGAGTAAAAATAAAATTGATCAAAGTTTAAAAGTTAGATTTCGAGTAATGATTTTAAATGTTTTATTATTGTTTGGAGCATTTGGAATTTCATTTGTTAATCCAATTGGTGGAATGACATTTGGAATAATCTCATCAATTGCTTGCGCAATAACTGAAGGAGTAGCGAAAAGAAATATCTCAAATATTGGTCATCTGCAAACTCATTTTGGAAATAAAATTGAAGAAGCAACCAAAGATCTAATTAAAAATGTCAGTCAAGATGATGATTTTAAAGGTGAAGCTAAAAAAACCTTAAATGAACTTCAAAAACCAATAAATTTTAAATATACCAGTGCAACTTCCAGAGGATTATCATATTTTTCTGGTTTTGCAATTAGTTCAATTTTTAACATCACTAATCGCATTACTCCAATTTCAGAAATTGCTTCACCAATTATTTTTGGTGCAATTGGATCAATTATTCCGCTTCTTCCATTGCTAGTATATTTTTTTTCATCTAAATCAGCAAATAAACGCTGTCAAACCTTATCAAATAGAAGTGAATATTTTAATCAAATTAACGATATAATTTTTAGGAGAGATAATTGGAATGTTCAGGATACTCAAAATCCCCAAGACATCAACTCTAAATTAAATGGCTTGACTGATAAATTTAATTCTCATATCCGTGATAGTGATTGCGATGGAAGATTAACAGATAATCCAAAATTTAAAAAAAATCCTGAAAGCGATTACCAATATAATCCAACAAAGGCAGTAATTCTTCCTCAATATTTAAGTGCCAAAATTCCTCGTCAATTAAATGATAAATTTGTTGGACATCAAAATAAAGATTTAGCGGATTACAAAGAATTTAGCAGTGAAGGAGAAATTGGAGTTAATGCATCTTTACAGTTCACCCAAAATAATAATTTAAAATTAACTCCATCGGATAGAGATTTAAATAGTGATAACCCTCAAAATATAACAAATACTACGGAATTATTTATATCAGGAAATTCCAATTTAAAAAATGAAGAGCAAGTTCAAGATAATTTACCATTAGATGATAATCGAAATTCAGAAGATCATCAAGCCATTTCGATTTCAAGTAATCCTTATCAAATGCCGATAACTACTCATGGTAGTGATATTTTAATATCAACTTTAACACCTCGTGCAATATTTCCTGATTCAGAGTTGAGTCCAAAATTCCAAGAACCAGAATCTTTATTGGTCAATTCAAGAAATATCGCAATTCAGGATGGAAGTAGATCTCCATCTCCAATGCCAGTGATAATTTCATCATCAAATTCACAAAAACTAAATGGAGATGATTTTACAGCAAAAAGTAATCAAATGTAACTATAATTGCAGGAAATAACTAATTACTTTAGAAAAAAACAAATTTAGTTAAATATTAAATAATTCTTTATAAAATAAGGGAAATATTAAGTTATGACATCAAAAATTAAAAT
>CAMCSJ010000017.1 GCA_945878005.1 Rickettsia typhi
AATACATCAAAAATTCCTCCAAATCCACCTCCCGTAAGGCTTGATCCCATGGTTCCATCCATTCCACCTCCCCAAGTATCATTGATATTTCCAGCACTAAATCCCGAATCATAACCATATGGGTTGATGAACCTATCAAAAGATGATTGCGGACCAAATTCTCCACTAGCTGCAGTTGGAAAACAAAAACCATATCCCCTAGAATGCCCTAAGCGATATTCCGAGTTTCCTGTTAATTTAGGATCAAAGCGATATTTATAAACCGATCGATAAAGCACGTTTCCCCGAGCATAAAGCGCAGTTTCACAGCCATCCTTATAACCTTGACGAAATGTTGGAGTTCCCTCGGGAATTTTAAATTTCATCATGCCATAAGTTGTTGCTCCACCTTTGGTAAACATTTGACAATTAGCTAAAATTAAAAAAATAATTGATAAAAATAATTTTTGATTCATTAGCGATAACCTCCAAAAACCGAACTGTAAATTGAAGATTTATGACGAACAAACATATTTCGATAGCAATACCAAAAAGCATTGACCCAAGCATCGCGATAATCGGTATTGCCTGAAAATTTAAAACCATCAATGGCATTACTGCGATAAAACATTTTATAAAAAGTATTACTTCCACCCGATGATCCAACTTCGCAACCATCTTTCCATCCACGAATAAAATCGGGAGAAGAATTTTTTAGTGATTCTGGAAATTCTTTATCAGCTACCCCAACAAATATTCTCGATATCCTTGGGCTACATGAAAAAATCGTAAATAAAATTGTCATTAAAGATATCCACAAAAATATTTGTTTAAAAGAATTTATTAAATTTAATTTCATTGTAATGGAGCGAATTTTAGAGAATTATAATTAACAAAAGTTCCAGCATAGGTTGCACAAACGAAAAATGCGTTCGACCAAGCGGAGTTATAAGTTTGATCATGTTGGTAAACTCCATTACCAAAATCTGCGGTTCGATTATGTTGATAAACATAAGAATTGGCAAATGTTCTCATTCCTAATGCACTTTTACAACCATTATGCCATCCAGCCTTGAATTCGGGAGGACCATCAGGAACTTTTAAATCCATGGTAATTGGCTGAAAAAAACCAAAATTATCAGGAAAACGACAAGAATAAAGCATTAAAAAAGCTAAAAAAATAACCATAATATTTTTGGTAATTTTTGAAAAATATCGAAAAAAAATATTTTTTATTAGTAATTGTTTAAATAAGTTATTTTCTTTTTTTTTAAACATGTGTTGTTAGCTTTTATTTTTTTTAGTTATTTAATAATATTTTATAAAACATCCCAATCGATTATGTAAGTACATTGCTCTAAACCATCAAACCATCCAACACCATAATCTTGAGATTTTTTACTACGAGTATAATCGAAACGTCCTTCCGCTAAATCACTGGTCACCCCTTTAGCAACTGCATTCATTGCTGATGAACAACCATCGCGAAAACCTTTGCCATATTCGGTATTAGCTGAGGGAAAATTTCTGGTTCCCGTAAGCGGTCTGGGACGCAATCCCCAATTCCAATCACTTGGAGTTGAATCCATTGCAACTCGACAAGAAATACAACAAAAAAAGGTCATTAAAATTAAAATTTTAATTAAGATTTGAAAGAAAATTTTTTTCATTGCTGTTGAATTTTAACTAAAGTTTGATGCAAATTTTTAGTCAATGTTGATAATGAAAAATCGTTTTCTAATCGAAAAAAAGCTTGCTTGGTAAGTTTAAGATAATTATTTGGATTTTGCAATATCCATAAAATTTTATTTGCTAAATCTTCGCTATTTTGATTATTAAAAAGCAAGCCATTTTCTTGATCATTGATTAATAATTTTCCACCTTCAGTGTTTGACGAAATCACCAAAGTTGAATTGGCAAAACCTTCGAGAATAACCAATCCAAAAGGTTCTTCGCGAGATGGAACAATCAAAATATCAACATCTTTAAAAAAATTTTCTTTATCAATCACAACTCCAACAAATTGGCAATTATTTAACAAATTTAATTTTTGAGCAAGATCTTTAATGGTTTGCAAATTATAATTGTTATTGACTTCAAATCCTCCAATTTTTAATTGCAAATTTGGATAATTTTTTATAATAATTGTTATGGCATTTAGCAAAATATCAAAACCTTTTCTTTCTTCAATTCGACCATAAATACCAATAACTGGCATATTAAAATTAAAATTTTTTTGGTAATATTTTTGAGTAATTTTTATGGCATTATTAACTACAAAACTTTTATTTAAATCAAAATTACTGGCAATTACCAAATCATTAATTTCTTGATTGATATTGATAATAAAATCGCAATTTAATGAACTATCAAATGTTATTCCATGATTAACTGCAACGGTTTTTAATTTAAAAAATTTTTTAGGAAAAATAATTTTTAATATTTTACACCATTTCATTAATCTCTTAGAATGGCATATCATAATATCTGGTTTGCATGAAAAAATTATCCAGATTAAATTTAAAAAATCACTAATTTGAGAATAACCTTTAAGTTTAAAAAGTTTTTTTGCTTGATATTTTTTTTGATATTCTTGATTGGAATTTTTGGAAATTAACAAATAAACCTCATGTCCTGCAAGCTCTAGAGCAGTTTGATAATCACAAAAAACTTGCTCAACTCCACCAATTCCTTGAGCATGAATTGCATTTAAAATTTTCATATTATATATTTTAAACCATTAACTTTTTTTTAAAAATGACAAATTACGATGAAACGAATGATAAATTATGATGAAATTATAAACTTAAAAAATAAACTTCCATTAAATTTTAATGAAGATAATAACTTAGAATTTTTTAGAAATTTTAGCTCTTACACTTTCAAAAATTATCCTGCTAATTTTTTGAAAAATATTCGCATAAGCAATAATTGCGTAGCATTTGATTATTTTAATATCATTAAAGAAAGCTGTGCAACTCCTGATATGTATGCAAAATATTCAAAAGATTATAAGTTTTTTTTAAAATATTGCATTCCTCAATTTAATTTTTCTTCCCAAAAATTTGTATTATTTGCTAATGAATTTTATAGCAATTATTTTCATTGGCATGAGAATTTACTTGGGCTTATTGCACTTCAAGAAAATAATCTCTTGAAAGGTAAAAAAATTTTAATGCCTAAAAAATATCGTAATTTTAAATTTATTGTTGAATCTTTAAAGCTTCTGGGAATAAAAGATTCAGATATTTTCACCATTAATAAAAAATCTCACATTAAAACTCCAGAATTAACATTTCAAGGATGTGGAGGATTTAATCCATTACTTGTGAACATTCTTCGTGATAAATTAACTAATAATGTTAAAAATAAAGAAAATAATCATGAAATAAATAACTCTGGAGAAAATAATTTTGGTGATAAAATTTATATTTCTCGCGAAGGACAAAAACTTCGATTCGTTGAAAATGAAGAAGAAACCATGGAATTACTGACTAAATACGGTTTTAAAAAAGTTAAAATGCAAAATTATTCATATCAAGAACAAATCGAAATTTGTCATAATGCGAAATATATTATCGGTCCTCATGGAGCAGGATTAACCAATATGTTATTCATGAAAAATAATTCCTATATTTTAGAATTATCTCATAAAGAAGATCAGGATTTTTTTACAGGATTTTATTCTTTAGCCAATGCTTGTAATCATTTTTATCTATATCAAAAATGCAAAATTGGATCTAATAGCGTTGTACTAGATTCCCATCACGGGAGTTTATTTATTGATATTTTACAACTTGAAAAAAATATCAAAATTATGCTAAATCATTTTCAAAATATAACATGACTAAATCAATCGATAACATGAAAAAATCAATCGAAATTTTTCATTTACAAAATTTAGCAATTATTGAAATAATTGGCAAGGATGCTAAGAAATTTCTTCAAGGCTTGATCACCAATGATATCAATAAAATCAATGATTCTTCATTAAATTTTGGGTGTTTATTAAATGCCAATTCTAGATTTCTTGGAGAATTTTTTATTACTGAAATTTATCCTGAAAATTCTTTAAATTCCGATGATTATTCAGGAAGTGAAATAAAAATTTTGATGATTCTTTCTAAAAAAAATCTTGAAGAAATAATTAAAAAACTCAATTTTTTTCGCTTAAGAAATCAAGTTAAAATTCAAAAAAATAATGATTTAAAAATTATCTATAGCTTTGATGAAATTAATTTAAAAAATTTTGAATTTGCACTGCAATCACAATTGCAATCTGAGTTAATTATTAATACAAAAACCGAATTAGAATCTCATTTAAAAAACCATCTTGACATTAAGAAATTCAAAGATCCAAGAAGTAATAAAATGGGTTATTTTGGTTTAGTTAATTGCGATATTTTTTCACCAGAAATTAATGGAAATAAAAACTTTAAAATAATCGATAATAATTTTTATGAACATGTTAATTTTTATCATCAAAAAAGAATTGAAAATAAAATCTGCGAAGGAGAATTTGATTTAGATCTAGAAAAATCTTTTATTCAAGAATTTGGTTATGATGATTTATTTGCAATTGATTATCTTAAAGGATGTTATGTTGGACAAGAAGTAATTGCAAGAAATCATCATCGCGGAGAAATTCGCAAAAAAATATTTTATTTAGAATTTGAATTAAAGGATTTTAATAAGGATTTTAATTTTGAATTTGAGGAGCAATCTAATAACTTAAATTTTATATCATATCATCAAAATTTACAAAATAATTTATTTGATTTAACCTTTAATTCCAAGACTTGCGGAAAGATTTTATCTTGTGTATTTTCTAAAAATAACCATCAAATTTTTAAATTCCAAGCCTTAGCGCAAATAAAATTTGATGAAAATCTTGCTAGTAATAATTTAACTCTATCTAATTTAAACTTGGAAAATTTAAAAAAAGATTTAAAAATAAATGATAATCAAGTTATTATTTTAAGATAATAATTATTTTATTTATATCTAATAATTTCTGTTATTTAGTACCAATTTATAAAATAAAAATATTTTCAAATAATATTTCATAAATAATAATAAAATGCAAATTTATCTTCCTATTGCTGAAATTCCAGTTAATGTTATCTTAGTTTTAATGCTGGGATTATTTACAGGATTTCTTGCTGGAATGTTTGGAATTGGTGGAGGATTTTTAGCTACTCCATTGTTAATTTTTATTGGAATTCCTCCAGCAATTGCAGTTTCAACTTCAACTAATCAAATAATTTCTGCATCAATTTCGGGATTATTAGCTCATCTAAGAAAGGGAAATGTCGATATCAAGATGGGTTTATTTCTCGTGCTTGGAGGATTTATTGGCTCAAGTGCTGGGGTTCTTATTTTTAAATTACTTCAAAGAACTGGAAATATCGATGTTATTATTGCAATTGTTTATGTTTTATTTCTTGGTGCAATCAGTTTTACCATGATTCGCGATAGTATCATCAATTTTCTTCATTCCAAAAATAGCGAAAATAAAAAACCACAAAATGGCAAAATCTTAACTAAAATTTTACAAATTATCGATAAAATGCCTTATCGAGTTTATTTCCCAAAATCAGGAATTATGGTTAGCATTTTTGTACCTATAATTCTTAGTAGTGGTATTGGTATTTTAGTAGCATTAATGGGAATTGGAGGAGGTTTTTTAATGATTCCTGCAATGGTTTATTTACTTCGTATGCCATCATTTGTGGTAGTTGGAACTTCACTTTTTCAAATTGTGTTTATCGCAAGTAACGCAACCTTTCTTCAAGCCATTACTAACAATAATGTCGATATTGTTTTGGCATCCTTAATGATTGTAAGTTCTGCAATTGGTGCACAAATTGGAACTCGAGCAGGATATAAAGTTAATGCCAATAATATGCGTTCATTCTTAGCTTTAATGCTTTTAGGAGTTTGTATAAAAATGCTTTTCACTCTTTTTTCTGAACCTAAAAATTTATTTATCGTGGAAATTTTGAAATGAAAATTTATTTATTTTTAGCCATTTTTTTATTAATTTCTTTCAACGAATCTGCAAATTGTGCTCCATTGATTTCTGGGATTTCAACTAATGAAATCAATATCGATACCAAATTTAAAGGTGCACAAATTTTGCTATTTGGAGCAAAAGGTGATGCTGGAAATATTGTCATTACTGTTCGTGGACCAAAGAAGAATTTCATGGTTACTAAAAAACAAAAAATTCTCGCAGTTTGGTATAATGGAGCTAGAATAAATTTTGAAAATTCTTATAGTTTTTTTTCGATTTTTTCAACCTTTAATAATGGTGAAATTCAAGAAGATATTATGAGCGATTTAGAGCTTGGTAAAGATTTTTTAGAATTTTCCACTAACAATAAAATTTCCGATAAGAATAACAATGATTTCAAAGCTCAATTAATTGAAAAAATGGAAAAAAACAATCTTTACAATAACAATGTTAGTAAAGTTGAATTTCTTGATGAAACTCTTTTTAAAGTGATGCTAAATTTTCCTAAAAATATCGTTAGAGGTATTTATACTGTAGAGCTTTACTTAATCAAAGAAAATACTTTAATTTCATTTCAATCAATTCCAATTTATGTTAATCAAATTGGTATAAGTGCAAAAATTTCTGATTTTGCAATTCAGCAAGATATGATTTATGGAATTATTGCAGTTATGTTAGCATTAATCGTAGGATGGTTAGCTAATTATATTTTTGCAAGATTTATTGGTAAATAATTTTACATTAAATATAACAAATAGCAATAAGTTATGATTATTAACAATAAAATACAATTAATAGCAAGTAAATACAGTTATTAATAATTAAATATGACAAAAAATATAAAGTATGATAACAAATAATAATATCTCACAATCAACAGAATCAATTATTGTTTGCATTGATACCACTAATGCATCACAAAAAGCTTTGCAATATGGATGTATTCAAGCAAAAAAAAATAATTTCAAATTGGAAATTTTAGCAGTAATTGAAGCATCACATCGAAATTTATTATTTGGAGCACAAGCAATTGGTGATCAAAAAAAAATCCAAATGGAAAAACATTTAAAAAAATTGATCAATTCAACTTGCAATGAATATGAAATTTATCCAGATATATCAACGCGTGAAGGTGATATCGCTAGTGAAATTATCAATCAATTAAAAAATTCGCCAAATTGTCAAATGGTAATTTTTGGAAAATCGCATAATTCGCTTTCTGATAACACAGTTTTACCTAAAATTATTAATAAAATTGGTTCTAAAATTAAAGTTCCCGTAATTATTGTTCCCGAAAATTTTTACTAAGAATAATTTAAAAAAATCATGATTCGCAATTTTTTTACTGTATCAATTTTTATCTCACTATCGAGGATTTTAGGATTTATTCGTGATATTTTAATTGCCAATTATGTTGGGGTTTCAATTTTATCTGATAGTTTTTTTGCCGCATTTCGTTTGCCAAATTTTTTTCGTCGAATTTTTGCCGAAGGAGCATTTAATTCAGCTTTTGTACCTATTTTTGTAGAAAAAATATCCGATAAAAAATCTTCAATTGACGAAAGAAATTTTGCTCAAAATATTTTCTCTTGGCTGTTTTATAGTTTATTTATTTTCACAATTTTAGCGCAGATTTTTATGCCATTTTTGATGAAAATTATTTTCCCAGGATTTTTTGAAGACCAAGAAAAATTTACTTTATTAATTGGACTTTCTCGTATTACAATTTTTTATTTAATCTTCATTTCCTTAGTATCACTTTTTAGTGGAATTTTAAATTCGCTAGGAAAATTTGCGATTCCTGCATCTTCTCCAATCATTCTTAATTTAACATTAATTTTTAGTATTTTTATTTTTAAAGATATAACTCCTAATTACGCTTATGCACTATCTTGGGGAGTTTTTTGCGCAGGAATTTTACAATTTTTAGTGATCGCATTTTTTAGTTATAAAAATGGTTTTTTACTTTATCCAAAATTTCCAAAAATTAATCTCGATATTAAAAAATTTTTTCGAAAATTATTGCCTAGCTTAGTTGGAGCAAATGTTATGCAAATTAATCTAATGATCGATTCAATATTTGCTAGTATGATTGCAGGAGCAGTTTCTTATTTATACTATGCAGATCGAATAAATCAATTACCTCTGGCAATGATTGG
Organism: Rickettsia typhi; assembly: GCA_945878005.1. GTDB lineage: Bacteria > Pseudomonadota > Alphaproteobacteria > Rickettsiales > UBA1997 > CAILUF01. Next base: position 8,155 of record CAMCSJ010000017.1, read on the forward strand.
CATTGCAATCAATGTTGCACTTTTGCCAAATTTATCTCGCAAAATTAAAGAAAAAGATTTTGCTAATGCGATAAATATTCAGAATCTTGCATTAGAAGTTGGATTAATTTTAGTTATTCCTGCAACCTTATCATTAACGGTAATTTCCTATCCAATAATTTCGACATTATTTGAAAGAGGAGCATTTACTCATGAGCAAAGTTTAATCGTTGCAAATGCCCTACTTTTCTACTCCTTTGGTCTTCCATCTTATGTTTTAGTTAAAATTATGGAACCTCAATTTTATTCCCGAGGAGATACTAAAAATCCCATGAAAATTGCAATTATTTGTTTAATTAGCAATGTTGCGTTAAATTATATTTTTTATATTTCAAAAATGAGTTATGTGGGAATAATTTTATCATCAGTAATTTCTAGTTATTTAAATTTATTCTTGTTATTTTTAATTTTAATTAAGAGAAAACTATTTTATTTTAAACCTGATTTTAAAATAAAAATTATTCGAATTATAATTCCAGCAATCGTTATGGCTGTTATTCTTAAGCTTCTTAAAGATTTTTTTAATCATAATGATTATTTTAATAAGATTATTGAATTAATTATTATGATTAGTTGTGGATTGTTAGCTTATTTAATAATTAGCTATTTTTCTAAAAGTTTAGAAATTTTTACTAAAAGCCATATTTTTAAAAGAAAAATAAATAAATTATGAATTTAACAAAAAATTATTCGCAAACCGATTTATCAAGCGTTAGTGAAGATTATAAAAATGATCTAATAATTCCTAATTGGGATTTAAGTGATTTTTATAATGGAATTCACGATCCAAAAATTAATGAATTTTTAACTAAAATTAAAAAGGATTGCGAAGATTTTCATAATAAATATTTTCAAAAAATTAGCAATTTAAATGCTCAAGAATTTCTTAATGCTATTAAAGAATTTGAAATTCTTGGCGAATCTACCTCTAAGCTTTCTAGCTATGGCTATCTTGTTTATAGCAGTGATTTATCTAATCAGGAACATGTTGCATTTTATCAAAATACCAATGAAGAGTTAAGTAAACATGATGCTCAATTAGTTTTCTTTTGTTTAGAAATTAATCTTTTAGCGATTGAAAAATTTCAAGAATTTTTTAATGATCCTTTGCTTAAAAAATATCAACCATTCCTTCGCGATGTAAGTTTTTTTAAAAAACATCAACTATCACCAGAGCTAGAAAAATATATTATCCAAAAAGAAGTAACTTCGCAAAATGCGTTTATCAGATTATTTGATGAAACTATTAACAATTTAGAATTTCCTTATCGAAATAGCCAATTAAATTCCCAAGAAATTTTTAATTTATTAAGCAATAAAGATCAAGATGTTCGAAAAGATTCAGCTAAATCAATTTCCCTTACTCTTGAAAAAAATAGCAAATTATTTGCTTTTATTACCAATATTTTGGCTAAGGATAAGCAATTAAACGATGATTATCGCAAATTTTCAAAACCAATTTCACTTCGTAATTTATCAAATTTTATTGAAGATGATATTGTTGAGGTATTGGTTAAAACTGTTAAAGAAAATTATCATAACACTGCTCATCGCTACTACAAATTGAAAGCAAAAATGCTTAATTACCAATATTTAAATTATTGGGATCGAAATGCTCCATTGCACAATCAAGCTAATCAAAATAAAAAGAAATATTCATGGATAGAAGCAAAGAATTTAGTTTTGCAAGCTTATGAAGAATTCAATCCAAAAATGGCTGAAATTGCTAAGCAATTTTTTGATAAAAATTGGATTGATGCAAAAGTAAAATCTGGTAAGGATTCAGGTGCATATTCTCATTCAACAGTTCCATCAGTTCATCCTTACATTCTCATGAACTTTCAAGGAACATCTCGATGTGTAACTACTTTGGCTCATGAATTAGGTCATGGTATTCACCAATTTCTAGCTCGTAAACAAGGTTATTTGCAATGCTCGACTCCTCTTACTCTTGCGGAAACTGCATCAGTATTTGGTGAGCAATTAGTTTTTCAAAAAATTTTAGAACAAGAAAAAAATCCTGAAATAAAAAAAATAATCATTGCTGAAAAAATTGAAGATATGATTAATACGGTTATTCGTCAAATTTCATTTTTAGAGTTTGAGAAAAAAATTCATGATGAAAGAAAAAATGGCGAAATTCCTCTTGAAAAAATTAACCAATTTTGGATAGATATTCAAACGGAAAGCCTAGGAGATGCATTTCGTATCGATTCAGATTATCGCTTTTATTGGAGTTACATTTCTCATTTTATTCATGCACCATTTTATGTTTATTCTTACGCATTTGGTGATTGTTTAGTTAATTCTTTATATAATATTTATAAATCACAACAAATAACAGATTTTAGTGATAAATATATAAATATGTTAGAATTAGGTGGAGTTGATCATCATAAAGAAATGCTAAGTCCTTTTGGAATTGATATTAGTAAAAATCAATTCTGGCAATCAGGAATTGATGTTATTGTAGATTTTATAAACCAGTTAGAAAAATTACTTGAATGCTAAAAATTAAATTTGTTTAATTTTAAAATATTAATTTAATTTTAGTTTAACAATCTCTATGAACTCAAAATCACTAACTGTTTTTTTATTTTTTATATTATTGTCAACTCAATCTTGTCAATTTTTTTCTAATAAAAATAATAAACTTAACTATGATTGTGATGAAATTTTTAACGAGCTAAATCACAGATACAGCTTATTTAGCGAACTTAGTAAAAATGAAATAAAAAATCGTCAAAATATTGAAGTTGATACGGTTAGTTCACTAGATAAATTAAGTGTTTTTAGTAAAATAATTGAAGCGATAAAAAATGCTCCAATCAATGCTAAGTTCATCGCAGTTGATCTTCGTAATTACAAAAAAGTTAATTTAGGAAATATTATCATTGCCAATATTAATCCAAAATTAATCGCAACTTATCTTAAAACTTCAAAATATTCTCAAGGCTATTTTGCATTGGTTAATCTAAATAAAAAATCAATCAAATATTTTCCTCAGCAAGTAAATAAAGTCTTTGAGAGTGGAGAAATAAATAGAAATGATTTATCGAAAAGTGAAATTGTTATTAACGTAAGTGATTCGGAATTAATTTCTGGAAATATGAAATTCCCTTCCAATCAAATCATCTCAATAATTGCTGATAACATTAAAAAACCTTTTCGTTTAGACCTTAGAGAGTCAAGCAATATGCAATTTAATCTTGATAAAAAATGGGTTATGGCAATTTATAGTTTTGAAAATAGTTTTCTTAAAGATGGCAAAATTACTACAGGTTTTTTTAAATTTATTAACAATAAAAATTCTCGGATTAACATTCAGAAATTTACTCGCTCCAATTCAAAATGCTATATTGACAATATTGGCAATAAATTAAAATGAAATTTTTAAAATTATGAATATTCTAAAATTATTTAAATTACTAATAATTGCATTTATTATGCAATCTTGCACTACATATTCAACAGATCTAAACGAATTACAAAAAATTAAAGTTTCTGATTTAAATGAAATTAAAAGAGGTGAAGCATGTGCTCATAATTTATTTGGAGCATTTACTTTTCCTTATTTTGGGGATACTGCAATTAGAATTAAAGGCGATCAATCAGTTATAACAGCGATTAAAAATGCTAATATCACCGATATTTATGCTACTGATTACTATAATCGTAATTATTTTTTTTATAGCAAAAGATGCACGATAGTTTTTGGAAAATAATTTACCCCTTAATTTGAAGTTGTGAAATTAGAAAATAATAATCAATTAATTCGCAAACAATTTTTTGATAATAAAAAAAGCTGGGAAAATTCCTTACTTGAAGGATTGAGTGTTGACGAAAATAACCAAGAGATTCCTTGGTATAGCTATGATTCAATTAAATTTCTTGAGAATTTTTTACAAAAAAATCACCATGTTTTTGAATATGGCTGTGGAGCATCAACTTTATTTTTTTCTAAAAGAGTAAAATATTTAACGGGAATCGAAACCGATATTACTTGGCTAAAAATTATCGAACAAAAAATTATTGAAAAAAAATTTTTAATTTCCCAGGATTCTAATTTCTTAATTGATAATAACTCTAAAATTTTACCTAATAAGCCTTACTCTTCACTATCTTCAAATCATAATGATCATTTAGAAAATCACTCTTCAATTAAAAATAAATATTTTTACAAAAAATTTTTAAATAATGATCATTATATAGAATTATATTATAATAAAAATGCTATGATTGATGATAATTATCCAAATTTTTGTAATAATTTTTTAGAAAAGTTTGATGTGATAATCATCGATTCTAAAAAAAGATTTCCCTGCTCAGTTAATGCTATCAAGTCTTTAAAGCCAAATGGAATTATTATCTTAGATGATTCGCAAAGAGATAATTATCGCAAAATTTTTAATTTCTTTTTAGAAAATAATTTTAAAAAAATTGATTTTATTGGAATTGCTTCGGGACAATTATCAATAAAAAATACCACAATTTTTTATAAGTAAAAAAGAGTTTTGACATTAAAAGCAATAAAACTAATTTAAAGAAAATTACTAAATCTTAACAATTTTTTCCGATAATGTTAATTTCATTGAAAAATTATTTTTGCTTTGCATCCCTTATAATATTAGCTTTTGCCTGTCAAAATAATTCTTTAGAAATTTTAAAAACCAATGAATCAATTCTTAAATCAGAACCAGTTTTTGAATCTTATCTAGCACTTGAATATCTTAATTTTTCACAAAAATTATTATCAGTAAATGATAAAAAAAATTCCCAATATTTTGCAAAAAAAGGCTTGGATACCTTCCTTCGTAAGGACATAATTCCTGAAAATCCTCTTAATTGGCAAGTCGATGAAAATCAAATTAAGGAGATGATTTTTATGCAAAAAAGAATGGAAGAAATTAACAACATCAAAAGTCTTCGCATTCAATTACCTATTCAATTAGCTCATTTGCATTATCTTTACGATTGCTGGATTAGCAAGGAGTCAAAGGGAATTTTTGCAGGAGATGAAATCGCTAATTGTCGAATAACTTTTTCTAAACTTATCGAAGAAATTGAAAGTTTTCATAATGAATTAAAAAAGGATAAAACTCCTAAAACCAAGATAATCGAAGATAAATTTGATCGCTTCGAAGTTTTTTTTGATGCTCAAAATGCTAATCTTAACGATCAATCCAGTAAGCAATTACTAGGGATTATTGAACATTTGAAAAAAATTAAAGGAGAATATAATTTAATTTTAGTAGGAAATTCTGATGATAATAGCAATAGCCTAGCGAGTCAAAATTTAGCTAATGCTAGAATCAATTGCGTTAAAAATTATCTACTTGCCAATGGGATTTCCCAAGATTTAATTAACATAAATTACGAAGGAGAAGACTTGCCAGATATTGTAACCAGTGATTTAGAAGAAAATAAGATTAATCGTCTTGTAGGAGTTTATGTTTTTTATAATAGCAGTAATTTTAAATCCTATCCCCTTCCCTTACTGCAAAATTTATATTTGCGAGATGAGATTTCCAAATCACGAATCAAAAGAGGAATTGCAAATTAATTATGAATAAATTATTTAAAAATTATCACAGAATTGTTATTAAGATTGGTTCATCACTTTTAGTTGAAGATCAAAAAATTCGTGAAAAATGGCTTAATAAATTCGTTGAAGATATTGCCAATTTAATTGAAAAAAAACATGAAATTATCATCGTAACTTCGGGAGCAGTTGCACTGGGAAGGTCAATTTTATTTAACGATAATTTTTTAAAACTAACTCTTGCAGATAAGCAAGCTTGTGCATCGGTTGGACAAATTAAATTAATGAGCATTTATCAAGAAATTTTTAAAAAACATAATTTAACTATCGCTCAAATTCTTCTTACTGCATCAGATTGCAATGATCATGAGAGATATTTAAATTGTCAAAATACTATCAAAAAATTAATTAAACTCAAAGCAATTCCAATTATTAATGAAAATGATTCTGTAGCAATTGATGAAATAAAAATTGGCGATAATGATCGACTTGCTTCGAGAGTTTCTCAAATAGCAGAAGCAAATCTATTGATTCTTTTTTCGGATATTGATGGACTTTACGATAAGAATCCAAAAACCAATAAAGATGCCAAATTTATCCCCGAAGTAAATGAAATTAATTTCAAAATTGAAAATATGGCAAAAGGTTCGCAATCAAAAATTGGAACGGGAGGAATGATTACCAAAATTCAAGCAGCTAAAATGGCATTAAACGCAGATTGTCCAACGATCATAACCAATGGAATTGAGGATCATGCTCTTGAAAAACTTAACTTAGGATCAAAAAAATATACAATTTTTTGCAAAAAAAATTACGATAAAAATATTGTAAATTATAATAAAAATTTAACAGAAAATAATTTTTCAAATCCTGTTAAAATTAAAAAAATTACAACTAAAAAAAATTGGCTCTCAGGAATAGTAAATGCCAAAGCCGAATTAATAATTGATAAAAAAGCAAGCGAAACTTTAATTAAAAACAAAGTTAGTTTATTAGCAGTTGGAGTAATGGAAATAAAGGGGAATTTTACCAAAGGAGATGTAGTTTATATCAAGAATCAACAAGGTATTCATATCGCAAGCGGAATTGTAAACTATAGTAAAAAAGATGCAGAAAAAATACTCAAAAAAAATTCTCAAGAAATAAGAAAAATTTTAGGGAAATCTGCAAAACCCGAACTGGTTCACCTTGATAATTTAGTAATTGTTAACTAATAATGTTTTTTCATAATTTAAAAAAATATTTTTTAATATTATCAGTTAATTGTAAATACTTGTTATTGTTTTTTGTTTACTCTTATTTTTTATTAATAATATCAAAAAACCTTTATGCTAACGAAATAAATTCGATTACTTCTCAACAAGATTTGATAATTAGAAATCAACAAAATTTTAATGAATTTGAATCACGACAAAAAGAACAAAAAGATATCAAAGATGATTTTGAAGAAAAAAATAATCAACAGATTTTAGAAGATTTCGATTTAACCGAAGAAAAAATTGAAAAAAAACAACAATGCAAAATAGTCAATCATCTTTTATTTTCTAATGCTGATATTCTATCTTTGCAAACTAAAGAAAATTTATCCAAAGATATTATTGGTCAATGTTTTAATAATAAAAAAATTTCTAAATTAATTGAAAAAATTATCGATATTTATGATCAAAATGGTTTCATTACTACTGAAGTTGAATTGCTTCAGGATCTTTTAAATCAGGGAATAATTGAATTAAAAGTATTTGAAAAAAATATTGAAGAAATCATTTTAAATTATCAAAAATCTCCTCCAAACTCATTGCAATATCGATTGCAAAAATATAGTGCTTTTGGATTTATCGAAGGAAAAAAACTCAATGGCAATGATTTATCTCAAGGATTATATCAACTTAATCGCTTATCTTCAAATCATGCTAGTTATTCGATAGTTAATGGCAAAGATCGTTTTAACAATCAGATCATTGTTAATAATCATCAAAAATTTCCTGCAAGATTAAATCTTAATCACGATAATCTTGGCAATAAATCAACAGGAATTTATCGCACATCTCTTCACGGATCTTTTGATAATATGCTTGGAGTGAACGATAATATCAATCTCACCTACAATAGCAATATTAATGATGATTCTAAAAATCGTGATATTAAAACCTATCTTGCAAGTTTATATTTTCCATTTTCTTATTATAGCCTTACCTTAGAAGGTTCAAACAGTGATTTTTATGGTAAAGATTCTCTTAATAGAAATTTTAATGGCTATTCCAAACGATATAGCATCATAATTAACAAGCTTTTCACTGAAAATTTAAATTATCGTATTTCGGGAAAAATTGGTTTAACTCAAAAAGAAACTGGAAGTTATTTAGAACAACAAAAAATCAATAATTCACAACGTCGATTAACAATAATTAACAGCAATATTTTAGCAACTTATTTTGTTGATAAAAACACTACAATATTTTTTAAACCTTCTATTATTCAAGGTCTTGGCATTCTTGGAGCATATCGCGATTATAGCTTCAATAATCCTCATTTAAATTTTACAATTTTTAAATTTTACAGCTCAATACAAAAAAAAATTCGTATTTTTAATTTAAACAAACCTGTTACTTTAACTAGTGAATTTGATAGTCAATTAACCAATAAAACACTCTTTGGTTCTGAGCAAATTTCGATTGGTGGATATACAACAGTAAGAGGTTTTCGTGAAAGAAATATCGCTGGAGAGAATGGATTTTATTGGCGAAATAAATTGGATTTCAATTTAGGATCTATTCTTAACAAAACATCACTAACTCCAAATTTGCATTTCAATAAAATTAACCTAGAACCCTTTATTGACATTGGTTATATCAAAAGAAAAATTAATAATGATTCTGCTAGTCTTTCAGGAATTGGATTTAAAACTATTTATCATCATAAATATTTTAACTCATCACTTACAACCTCTTGGGCATTACGTCAATCAAGGCTGATAAATATCTCAACAAAGGAAAATAAAATGATTTATTTTGAAATATCAACAAATTGCTGTTTTTTTTAAAAAAAACCCTTTAAAAAATTATAAATAGTTATAAACTAATTAGAACATTAAATAATTTAAAAAATTTTTTTTACCAAAAACACTAATGATAATAGCTCTAAATGCTTATAAAAAATTTAAAAAAACTATCCTGTTAATTCAATTTGCTGTTCTTTTTTTGACCAATTCCTGTTCATCATTAAGCAAATCACAAATTATAAATTCAAAAAAAACTGAAGCAATTTCAATTTTAGAATTAAAAATTTTAAATAATGGCGAAGAGGAAAAAAGTAATAGCGGAGTTTTTGGAGAATGTCATTTAGTTTTTGATAGCGATAATGGTAATGTTAAATCTAGCAATAGTGATGATTATTCATTTTATGTAATCAAGACCAAACCCGGAATAGTTAGAATAAAAGCACTTAAATGTTCAAACTGGATTGTTTATTTTAAAAATCGTCATCTAAATCTTGGCGATTTAGAATTTATTGCCAAATCAGATTACATCAATTATCTAGGTAATTTAGTTATAAATTACGAACCAAGGGGTTTTGGATTCCTAGATATTTTTGGCTTAGGAGGAATAATTAGTGATAGCAAAGCATCATTTGATATTAAAATTTACGATAATACAGAAAAATCAGTTAAGTTTCTCAAGGAATATTATTCAGAATTAAAAAATCGCAATATCGTCAAATCAATAATTCATAATCGCAAAAACACCAAAGCTAAATTGAAGGATTTAGAAGAAAGAGAAAAAATGAAATCAAAGAATATTATTAATAAAAATGAATTTAAAATTGAAAATGATCCTAAGAATTTTGATCAAAATAACCAAGGAAATCAAGGTTTTAATCA
>CAMCSJ010000018.1 GCA_945878005.1 Rickettsia typhi
TTAATTGGGCTTTAGTATTGGGATCTTCGATTATGATTAAATTCAAACATTTTATAAAATCTTTTTTGTCATCGTCTAAATCTTGATTTATTGAAGATTGGAGATTAATTATTTTGTTTGAAAATATTTTAAAAACCACATTTAGTTCCGCTTCAACTTCTCTTTCTAAATATTCCTTAAAATATTTTAATCTTGCTAATATATTTTCTAATTTTTCTTGATTTCTAGGATATGTAGTTAATTCTTGTTGATTTTCAATAGATTTAGTTAGCTCTTGTTGAAATTTATCAATTAATCTATCAATATCTGTTATTGAAAAATTTTCAACAACAGATCTTAAAAAAATTTCTTTTTCTTGCGCAGTTAGCTCATTATTAAATTGATCAAAACTCATGCATAAATCACTAACTAATTGATCTTGCGATGGTGATCCATCTTGATTCTTGCCTTTAAGTGATTGCGATAGAGTTAAGGCAGAATAATAAAATAAACACATTTTAAAATAATTGCTGTTTTTATCTCTAAAGTTATCATCTGTTAATTCTTCTAAATAACCAAATACGAATGAATATGGGCTTTTCTTAAGGTTTTCTTGATCTGGAAATGATTCATTATTTAATTTAATTATTGAGTCAATATAATTTTGAAATGGTTTTGAAATATCGATTTCTGAAGAAGGAAATTCCTCTTTTGATGTTAAAATATTTTCTGGCGTTTCTTCTAGTTCTGGAATTATTTCAACGGTCTTACCACTTTCTCTTAGGCTTTGCAAAATATCGCTAACTAAATTATTTCTTATTTTATACTCTTGAGAATCTTGTGAATAAAAAGAAGATAATAGATTTTTAGAACCTTGAAATAATGAGATAGTTTTAGAAATTTCATCTTTACTGAAGCCTAAAATTAAAGTTTTTATATCTTGCAAAAAGCGAAATTTTTTATCTTTAATGAAATTTTCTACAAGCATATCCTCTTTATCATTAGAAAATTCAGTTGGAAAGAATTCTACTTTCCAAGGCTTAATTATTGATTGTAATAAGGTTTTTAGTGGATCTTTTTTTGCTTGTGAATATTCCAAAAAATCAGATAAAAGAAGTTCAGTTTTTTTATTCATTTCTTCCAACTTCTCTTTTTTTAACTCCTCTTTTTTTTGTAGTAATTCATTTTTAATTGAATCACAAACTGACTCTCTAAAATTTATTGACTCAGAATCTGGATATTCCATTGAACTACCTTGTATAGATATTTTTAATTCATCGATTTTTAAAATAAAATCATCAACTAGTTTTTCCTTTTTTGGAAAGTCAGTAATTTCTAATAATTTTGCTTGATAAACATTAAAAAATTTATCTTCTAATTCTTGTTGTTTTTTAGTAACTGCTTCTATTTTTTTTGAATTGTAATTTTTTTCGCCATGTTGAAAATTTATTTTCCAATTATTTGTGATTTCAGCTAAAATTTTATTTGGTGATTGATCTGGGGCAATGTCTTGTTGAGTCATATAAGCGCAATAACCAATAAATTTATTTTAAAAATATTTAAAAAATCAATAACCTTAAAATTAACAATAAAAATTCAATAATTTTAATGAATTGCTATTTTATTGCTAGGGGATTACAAGATTAATTCCTAGCGAATCATTAAAATTAAATTTAAGTTTAACATGTTATAACTTAAAACATTTTAACTAATTAAAAGATAACTTAATATCATATAAAAAATAAAAAACTTAATTGCAATTTTTTTTAGGCAGGAATTTTTTTTTAGGATTGGTATAATTTATTTTTGATTTATCAGATTATTTATTCAAGAATTCGAATGATTCTTGTTATGAATAAGTTGTTGAGGATTTCTTATTATTTACTGTAATTTTTCAATTGAAAAATAGCCTTCGCTTTGATTGATATCGGGAGGTAAAACGATGATTTTATGATTCTTTGCTTCTTGTAAAAAAATATTAATTTTATCAGTATTATCAATCTCAAGATTGATTGAGGCAGTTAAAAATTCAGGAAGAAAATGAGCTTTGAGATATGCGGTTTGATAAGAGATCATCGCATAAGCTGCAGCGTGAGATTTATTGAATCCATATCCTGCAAATTTATCAACTAGATCAAAAATTTCATTGGCCTGATGATCGCTAATATTATTTTTTTTGGCACCCGAAACGAAGATCGATCTTTGCTGTTCCATTTCTTCTTTAATTTTTTTACCCATAGCTCGACGAAGTAAATCTGCTCCTCCAAGGCTATATCCCGAAAGGATTTTAGCAATCTCCATAACTTGTTCTTGATAAACAATTACTCCATAAGTTTCTTGAAGAACTGAAGCTAAAAGCGGATGAGGATATTCAATTTTTTCTTCACCATGTTTTCTGCGAATATAGGTTGGAATATTATCCATCGGACCAGGACGATAAAGCGAAATTAACGCAATAATATCTTCAATTTTATCGCAACGCATTTGACGAAGAACCGAACGCATTCCCAAAGACTCGATTTGAAATACTCCAACCGAATCACCACTAGCAAGCATTTCAAAAGTTTTTTTATCATCAAGACGAATATTGTTGAGATCAATTTTTTGATTTCGAGTTTGCTTAACTAGTTTGATGGTATCAAAAATGGTTGTTAAAGTTTTTAATCCCAAAAAATCAAATTTTACTAAACCTGCTGATTCTGCATATTTCATGGAATATCCAACGGCAGGCATTGACGAACCTTGATCATTGTAGAGTGCACAAATTTCGTGAAGTGGACGATCGCCAATTACTAATCCTGCAGCATGAGTTGAAGCATGACGATTTAGACCTTCAAGCTTTAAGCTAATATCAACAAGTTTGGTAATTTGGGGATCTTCCTTGATGGCATTTTGCAAATCCTTATCCATGGTAATTGCTTTCTCAAGAGTAACTGCTTCAACTGCATTAAAAGGAATAAGTTTACAAATGCGATCTACTTGACTATAAGGCATGTTCAAAACTCTTCCAACATCTTTTAAAACTGCTCGAGCTTGTAATTTTCCGAAGGTAATAATTTGAGCTACATAATCCTTGCCATATTTTCTTTGAACATATTGGATAACTTCATCGCGACGAGTTTGACAAAAATCCACATCAAAATCTGGCATCGAAACACGTTCGGGATTAAGAAATCTTTCAAAAAGTAATCCAAAGCGAATTGGATCTAAATCGGTAATTTGTAAGGACCAAGCTACTACCGATCCAGCTCCCGAACCTCTTCCAGGACCAACTGGAATTTCATTATTTTTTGCCCATTTAATAAAATCCGAAACTATTAAAAAATATCCCGAAAAATTCATTTTGATGATAATTTCTAATTCATAATCCAATCTTTCAAAATATTGTTTTTCAATAATTTGACATTGATCTGGTTGAGTTTCTTCAAGGATAAATTTTCTATCAAGGCGAATTTTTAAACCTTCATAGGATTGTTTTTTTAATTCAGTTTTTTCATCAAAATCAATTTCATTGCTAAATTTAGGAAGGGTAGGTGGACGTTCAAAAGCCATGGTATGACATTTGCGAGCAATATTGATCGAATTTTCAAGTGCTTCGGGAAGATCGCTAAAAACTTCTAAAAATTCTTGTTGAGTTTTTAGATATTGCGAAGGAGAATTTTTTAAACGATCCTTATCGTTTTGAAGAGCTCCATCATAGATGCAAGATAAAATATCCTGAGCTTCATACATTTCTTTTTTTAAAAAATAAACATGGTTAGTTGCAACTATTGGAATATTTTTTTTGACAGCGAGATTTAAAAATTTTTCTTCTAAAATTTCTTCTTCTTTGAGACCATGACGAGTAATTTCGATATAAAAATTATTTTTAAAAATTCCCAATAAATCATCGCAAAATTTTTCGGCTAATTTTTCTTGATCATTCAAAAGCATTTTACCAATTACTCCTTTGCTAGCTCCAGAGAGGCATATTAAGCCATGAGAATTTTTTTCCAATAATTCAAAATTAACATGAGGAGTAATTGAAGATTGGCGATCTAAAAAAGACTTACTAACTAAAAACATTAAATTGCGATAACCTTCGGAATTATAAGCAATGAGATGAGTTTGACAAAGAGATTTTTCAACATCATTGCTTGAAGGATTTTTTTGTTCAACGATATTAAAATCAACTAATAAATCACACCCCAAAATTGGTTGAATTCCTGCTTTTTTGCAATAGGATGAAAATTCTAACGCACCAAATAAATTTTGAGAATCGCTAATACCAATAGCTGGGAAGCCAAGTTCTTTAACTGCTTCAATTAATTCGGGAATTTTAATTGCTCCATTGCAAAGCGAGTATGTGGTATGAATGGATAATGGAATATAGCAAAGTTTTTGGGGATTTTTTTTAATCAAGGAATCTTGTGGTTTTTGATTATCAATTGATGTTGGTGATTGATGATTAAGATCAACAATTTCAGTGATTTTATCTTCATTTTTTAGTGAAGATAAATTGAGGTTTTGATCTGAGATAACATTGTTAGAATGTAAATAAAGTGAATCATCGTCAATATAATCAGCATCAAGAGATTCTAGGTCAAAATCACCATCTTGATAAGCATTTTTATTTTCGATAAATTTATTATTATCAATTCCCATGTAAGTATTTTTTTAAAAAATTAAGTTTAAAATTATCATAAAAAACAAATTTAAAAAACAAAGAAAAAATCATCAAACTAAAAATTCAAAAGAATTTAGATTCAAGCCAAAAATTCAAATTTTAGAAAAAATTATTTTCAAGAAATATAGGTGAGAAATCAACTGTAAGTAGCGCGTAAGAAATATCAATTTAAAATCTATATCAACAAATTATGTGATTTTTTTAAATAAAATAATATCATAAAAGAAATAATGTCGGGAGCCACCACCACGCAAACCCGGCGTGTGTACCTATTTACTGTAAAAGTTTTTTTATTTAGCACACTCCCGACATCGATATTTTAGGCATATTAATATTTTTTTGGCAAGTATTTTTTTTAATTTTTGTTAAGTTTTTTATTTAAAAAAAACTTGACCATTAATAAACCCTTGATTCTATTGATTTTAAGCAATTATAGAGTTTTTTATAAATATTGAATTTAGGCTATTAATAACTAAAAATCCGTTATTTTTAGTAATTTAGTTAATTTTAAAAAAAACAGCGATGTGTTATTGGGAAATTTATTAACAAAAATATTTATTGAAGATTTACTAGAGTTAAAACTTTTTGAAAAATTATTTTTTATAATTAATTTTAAATATGTTTAATTGTTTTTTTGTTAGTTTAAACATATTTAGTTTTTTTAATTATATTTAATTATTTTTTACTTATAATTAAATATCCTCGATAATTATCACCATCTTTGGTATTCATAGATTTTACGAGATTTTCTAGCGATGTCCAAAACCATTTATTGCGATGCAATGCGGTATCAAGAATTAAAACTTCATCATTTTCTTGATTATATGCAACAATTGGGGAGATATGTCCTGCGGTTGTTTTATTGAGAATTTTTCCATCGAAATTAGCAAGAATAAAACTATTTTGGTCATTTAAAACTACGGTTAGTCTTTTTCTAAATTCATTAATTTGATCATGATTATTTAGATAAATTTTAGTGACATTGAATTTATAAACTTCTTCTAGAATCTTTGCTAATTCAGTTAATGTTAATCCGGGATCGTAAACATCACGCCATTTATTATTTTCTTTAATTCGATTTGCAGGTTTTTTAAAATTAATAATATCACGATTTTTTATTTTATCGGTTAAATCATTTAAAAAATTACTTTGCATTAGAACTTTATATTCCAATATTTCACCATTTGGTTTTTTAGTTTGATTGGTAATTTGATTTTCAATTTCACCATAATTTAATGCGTTTATTACCATCACCGAACTTGCAATTCCGCAATATAGCGGATTAATTTGTGGTTGATAGAAATTAATTAATTGATAGAAATCATTTTTAAATTGACTTCTATTTAATTTATTTAAACTATTGGCATTATTGAATGAATCACTAATATCTGGAATAATATTTTGTGAATTAGATTGGATTTTTTGATTATCTTGTGAGAAACTTTTATTGTTAAATAAAATAATCAATAAAAATATTATTAAATAATTTTTCATAAAATGTTAGATAAAATTAAGTTAAATGATTTTTGCGATAATGAAATATTCGACTTTATCAAGCAATTTCTAGAGTTCTTGAGAGTTGAAAAAAAATATTCAATTAATACTATTAAAGCTTATCATTGCGATATTGGATATTTTATAAAATTCCTATTTAATTTAAAAGAACAAAATATCAATAAAAATTTACTAGAAAATATCACTTTGAGTGATTTTAGAAAATGGTTAAGTAATCGAGCAAATGACCATTCTAACAGCTCAAATGCTCGAGCAGTTGCATCGCTAAGAGGATTATTTAAATTTTTAAATCGTAATAATTTTATTAAAAATTGTGAAATTGAAAAATTAAAAACTCCCAAAAATATCAAGCCTTTACCTCGTCCTGTTGATTTTATTGATATTGAAAAAATTATTGAAGCAATTGGAGATATTAGAAAAATATCTTGGCAAATCAAACGAGATCGAGCATTGATTTATTTAATTTATGGAGCTGGATTGCGGATTTCAGAAGCTTTACGAATTAATCTATTATCCCTAGAGAATCAACAAGATTTAGTGATTACAGGGAAGGGGAAAAAGCAAAGAATGGTTCCATTATTAGGAAAAGTTATTGAAGAAGTTAATTCTTATTTAAAAGAATTACCTTTTAAGATAAATCAATATCAACCAATATTTGTTAATAAAAATAATGAAGTTATGAGTAGATTTGATTATAATTTTTTAATTAAAACAATTAGGCGAAAATTAAATTTAAGTGAAAAAATTACCCCTCATAGTTTTCGCCATTCTTTTGCAACTCACTTATTAGAAAGTGGAAGTGATTTGAGATCGATTCAGGATTTACTAGGTCATGAAAGCTTAGCAACTACCCAAAAATACACCAAAGTAAATCGCTCAACCTTAATTGAAGCTTATCAAAAATTCTCAATTCGTTAATTAATTTCGTTAATTAATTCATATAAATTTTCAAAGCTAATAAAAATTAATTTAAAATTTTATGTAAATTTTTTTGATTAAAATTAATTTTTAATTATTCAAATTTAACATCAACTTTGGTAATTTTCTTATCCAATTTTTTTAGAACTTCTTCGCTAATATCAAGAGTTTCATTGAAGAAAACCGTTTGAGATGCTGGAATAATAACTTCATAATTTTTATCTTTAGCGATATCGGCAATAATTTCTTTGATAATTTCATTTACTTTGCTCATCGATTCCATTGATGCTTTTTTCAAGCTATTTTGTTTACGATCAACATAGGTTTTTAAATCATCAACTTTTTTCTCAAATTTTTGAACTTCTTTTTCAAAACCATCTTTTGAAAGAATCGTTTTTTTACCTTCAATAGTTTTTTGTTCGCTTTCTAAATCATTTTGTTTTTTGGAAACTTCTTTTTGATATTCATCTTGTTTTTTATTAACTTTACCTTGAATATCTTTCATCGCTTTAGATTCTTTAATAATTTTTTCTAAATCAAGAATTGCGATGTTTGAAGCATTGGCATTATTGATTGAAATCACTGATATCAAGGTGATTGTAAAAAATTTTAGAGTAATAAATTTTTTAGAATTTAAAATTGTTTTCATAAATTTATTTTAATGAATTTAAGTTAAAGTTGCAAATTCCTTTCTAGATTTTTTACTAGATTTCTTGCAAAGAAAATTGAAGATTTTTATCGATTATTTTAATTTTTAAAAATTATTTGTAAAATTAAAAATTATTTCTTTACTAAATTAAAAATAAATCTTTACAATGCAATCATAACTTTATTAAAGTTTCTTTTATATAATTTTTAAATTCTTACAATGTCTGAAAATAATTTTACTAATCCTACAAATAATTTTAAAAAACCTACTATTGAGCAAGCTCAAGATGCGGTTAGAACCTTAATTTTATGGGCTGGAGATAATCCTAATCGTGAAGGATTACTTGAAACTCCTAAGCGAGTTGTCAATGCTTATCTTGATTTTTTTTCAGGATATAATGAAGATCCCAAAGAAGTTTTGGGAAAAACTTTTGATGATGTCAAAGGTTATGACGATATCGTTTTAATCAAAAATATTCGCATGGAATCTCATTGCGAACATCATATGGTTCCATTTATTGGTATCGCTCATGTTGCTTATATTCCTAATCAAAAAGTGGTAGGAATTAGTAAAATTGCAAGATTGGTTGATATTTTTTCTAAGAGATTACAAACTCAAGAAATTTTAACAATGCAAATTGCCAATACCATCAACGATGTTTTGAAACCAAAAGGTGTTGCAGTTTTTATTGATTCAAAACATCAATGTATGACTACCAGAGGAATTCATAAAACTTCAGCTTCTACTACAACCATGACAATGCTTGGAGAGTTTAAATTAAATCCAACTTGCGAAGATCGTTTTTTGAATATGATTAAAATTAACTCTCAAGAATGTTAATTAAAACTAATAAAAAAATTATTTTAGCTTCGACTTCTCAAATTCGTCAACAGCTTTTAACTCAACATCGCGTTGATTTTGAAGCTGTTAAACCATTTTTTGATGAGGATCAAGAAAAAATAAAATATCAGAATTTAAATCCCAAAGATTTAGCAATTTTTTTAGCGAAACAAAAAGCATTATCAGTTAGTGAAAAATTTCCCGATTGTTTGGTAATTGGTGCAGATCAAGCTTGTGAATTTGAAGGAAAAGAAATTTCAAAATCAAAAAATTCTCAAGAAGCAATTTCTCAATTACAAAAATTTTCTGGTAAAATTCACTTTCAAAATAATGCTACAATCATTGCCAAAAATTCCCAAATTATTTTTGAAAATTTTAGTAAAGTTGAATTAAAAATGCATAATTTAACATTAAAACAAATTGAAGAATATGTAAATTTTGATCAATCTTGGGGATGTGCTGGAAGCTATAAATACGAGTCTTTAGGAAAGATTTTATTTTCGGAAGTTAATGGTGATTATTTTGCAATTTTAGGATTAGCAATTCAACCACTTTTAAGCTTCTTATATCAACAAAAAATTATTAGTTTTTAATTTATGGAAATTTTAACATATGATATTCTTTTAAGTTTATTAACTTTAACATTTCTTGAGATAGTTTTAGGAATTGATAATTTAATTTTCATCGCAGTTGCAGTTGCAAAACTTCCAGCCAAAAAAAGAAAAACCGCAAGAATGTTTGGTTTGGGTTGTGCTTTCGTTATTAGAGTGATAATGCTTTTGACCTTATCATGGGTGATGAGTTTCACAGATCCTTTATTTTTCATTGGCGAAAATGGCTATTCTTTCAAAAACTTTTTATTATTTTTTGGAGGATTATTCTTAATTGGCAAAAGTGGATGGGAAATTATTTGCGATATTTTTTTCAGCGAAAATTTATCCGAAGGAAAATCGAAAAGCGGATCAGCAAAAAACATGCTTGCAGCAATTATTCAAATTATCATCATCGATTTTGTTTTCTCCTTTGATTCAATAATTACCGCAGTTGGAATGACTAGCAATATTCCCGTAATTGTTACCGCAGTAATAATATCAATGATCGCCATGCTTTTAGCAGCAGAAAAAATTAGTTATTTTTTACAAAATTATCCTTCACTTAAAATCGTTGCATTATCTTTTATTTTAATGATCGGGGTAATTCTTTTAGCTGATGGAATTCACATTGAGATTTCCAAAGGTTATTTATATTTCTCATTATTTTTTACTCTTATTGTTGAGTCTCTCAACATCATTGCTCGTAAAAAACATAAAAATAATCACAGTCATTAATTTAAAAAAATTTTAATTTCCAATTTTAATTCTTAATGAAAAATCTTCAAGCTCAAGAAAAGGTTGCAATTATTGGATCGGGGATTTCTGGATTAGCTTGTGCTTATTTTCTTGATGATTATTTTGACATCAAACTTTATGAAAAAAATGATTATCTAGGTGGACATTCCAATACTGCTAAAATCAATTATGATGGAGTTGATATCGCAGTTGATACGGGTTTTATTGTCTTCAATTATCAAACTTATCCTAACCTTGTTAAATTTTTTGAGCTTTTAAAAGTTGAGGTAAAAAAAAGCAATATGTCTTTTGCGGTAAAGATTAACGATTCTCAATTGGAATATGCAGGAACATCCCTTGGAAGTCTTTTTGCTCAAAAGAAAAATCTTTTTGATATAAAATTTTTACAGATGATTTTTGACATTTTGCGATTTAACAAAAAAGCTGTAGAGCTTTTAAATAAAGAGCAATCTCCTAATTATAGCATTAAAAATTTTCTTGATGATTTAAAATTAAAAGAATATTTTCAGCAATATTATCTTTTGCCTATGGCATCGGCAATTTGGAGTTCGCCTCTGGAAAAAATTATCGATTATCCTGCTCAATCATTTGTAAATTTTTTCAAAAATCACGGATTACTTTCAGTTTCCAATCAACCGCAATGGTATACTGTGGAAGGTGGATCTTGCGAATATGTTAAAAAAATTTCCCAAAAAATTTCCCAAAAAATTTCCCAAAAATTTTCTAATAAGATTAGTTGCAATGATTCAGTAAAAAAAATTTATCATGATTCTCAAGGAAAGATTGTGGTAGTGAGTGAAAAATCCCAAGAAGTTTTTGATAAAATTGTGATTGCAACTCATAGCGATCAAGCATTAGCAATGTTAACTAATCCTAGTGATATTCAACAAGAAATATTAAAAAATATTAAATATCAACAAAATATCGCAATTCTTCATAAAGATCAATCATTAATGCCTAAAGCTAAGAAAGCATGGGCAAGTTGGGTTTACAGCAGTAAAACTAATAGTAAACAAGATTTATCGGTAACTTATTGGATGAATAATCTTCAAGCTATTGATGCTAAATATCCTCTCTTTGTTACCCTTAATCCAAATCAAGAAATTGATGAGAAAAAAATATTTGCAAAATATCAATATCATCATCCAATTTTTGATAGTGAAGCAATTATTGCTCAACAAAAAATTTCTCAAATGCAAGGTCAAAATAACATCTATTTTTGTGGAGCATATCAAGCTTTCGGCTTTCATGAAGATGGATTAAAATCTGCTTTAAATGTTCTAAATCAATTGAAAATCAAAGCACCATGGCAATTATAAAAATTTTTATAAATCTCTTCAAATTTATGAATTTATTTTTTGAAAAATTTTTTTATATTTTTAAAAATTGCCGAAATTATTTAAAAAATTATTTAAATAATTTAAAGAATTATCACAATGATCAAGCTTTAAATTTTCCTAAATCAAATAATTTTACCAACCCAATTTTGATTTATGCAAATGTAGTTCATCAGCGAAATTTTCCCAAAATTAATAAATTTCTTTACAAGGTTTTCTACATTTGTTTTGATATATCTAAAATCAATAATCTCACAAGAAATTTTTTTTCAATTAACAAGTTTAATTTTTTAAGTTTTTATCAAAAAGATCATGGCAATCGAGATGGTTCTAATCTTGAAGCTTGGATCAGGAATTTACTTTACGAAAGAAATCTCAATGATTGCGTTAAAAAAATTTTTCTTTTTACTCATCCAAGAATTTTAGGATATGTTTTTAATCCAGTGAGTTTTTGGTTTTGTGTTGATGAAGATAATAATCTTCGAGCTGTTTTATTTGAAGTAAATAATACCTTTAATCAACATCATAGCTATTTGGTTTACAATGATAATCACCAAATTATCACCAATGATCAATGGTTTAATTGCGATAAAAAATTTTATGTTTCGCCATTTTTTGAGATTGTTGGAAATTATAAATTTCGTGTTAATTTTTCGGAAAATAAAATTGCAGTATGGATTGATTATTTCATTGAAGGAAAAAAAACTTTATTAACAAGTGTGATTTCTTATGATATCATGCCATTTACAAAATCAAGGATTATTCCCATTATTGTAAAAAGTCCATTATTAGTTTTTAAAGTAATTTTTTTAATTCATTGGCAAGCGTTAAAATTATTTTTAAAGAAAATTAAATTTGTAACTAATCCCAATAAAATTTCTAAAAATATCTCCACAAATCACGAAAAATTTTAAAATATTTTATAAAAATTTTATGAAGAAAAATGATTTTTTATGGCAAGCATTTCGCGAAATAGAATTTGGATCATTAAATGTTTTCCTAGCTCAATCACAGCAAAATTTTGAGTTTAAGGGAAAAAAAGTTGGACCAAATGCTGATATTCAAATCAATGACGAATCAATTATTGAACAAGTAATTCTTGGAGGAGATATTATCTTTGGAGAATCTTATATCAATGATAAATGGCAAAGTAATGATTTGGTTAATTTACTAAGTTTTTTAACTTTAAATGCCAATTATTTGGAAAGATTTTTTCACGCCAAAAAATTGCAATTTCTTTTGCTTTATATCAAAAATCTTTTTAAGAAAAACTCCCTTGCAGGTAGTAAAAAAAATATCAGCTATCATTATGATTTAGGAAATGAATTTTACGAATTATGGCTCGATAAATCAATGACTTATTCCAGTGGATTATTCCTTGAAAAAAATTGCGATCTTTATCAGGCACAAATTCAAAAATATCAGGCAATTATTGATAAATTATGCGGAGAAACTATTTTAGAGATTGGTTGCGGATGGGGTGGTTTTATTGAACAAGCAGTTGCTAAAGGTTATAAAATTACTGGCTTAACCTTATCACAACAACAAAGAATTTTTGCGCTAAATCGTCTTAAAAAATATCAATCAAAAATTGATGTTTATTTGCAAGATTATCGCGATGAAAAAGGAGTTTACGATAATATAGTTTCCATTGAAATGTTCGAAGCAGTAGGGCAAGAATATTGGCATAAATATTTTCAAACTCTTAATCGTTGTTTACGAATAAATGGTAAAGCAATTTTGCAAATAATTACCATTGATGAAAAAATTTTTGATGATTATAAAAATCGCGTCGATTTTATTCAAAAACATATTTTTCCAGGAGGAGTTTTACCTTCCAAATCCAAGATCCATGAGCTTGCCAGTCAATATAATTTTTCAGTAATTAGTGAATTATCCTTTGCTAATGATTATGTTAAAACTTTAAAAATTTGGCTTGAAAATTTTGACCTGCAATATCAATCAATTCGCAAATTAGGATTTTCTTTAGAATTTATTCGCAAATGGCGATTCTATCTTGCCTATTGCATTGCTGGATTTAGCATTGAAAGAATAAGCGTTGTTCAGTTTGAACTTATTAAGAAAAAATAAAAAATGATTAAAGTAATTACATTTTGTTTAATATTGTTTACTTCAAATAGTTTTGCACAGAATTTATCTAATATTAACAAAAACACTAATCTAGAAATTGCCAATCAAATTGTAAATCCATTTTTAATTGGTGAATATAATCTTAAAGTTTATGGCTTTAATGTCTACAATATCAAGCTTTTTAGCGAAAATAATAAATTTTCATATCACCATAAATTCGCCATAGAAATTAACTATAAAATGAATTTCACCAAAAAAGAATTGGTTAAAAAAACCATCGAAGAAATTGCCAGAATCCAAAAAATTTCCAATAATGATCAACTCAAAGACTTCGAAGCTCAATTTATCAAAATATTTCTTGATGTAAAAAAAGGGGATTGCAAAGTAGCAATATTCATTCCTAAAAAAGGAGTGGATTTATATTTTAATCATCAATTGGTTGGATCAATTTCAGATTTAACTTTAGCGAAATATTTTACCGATATTTGGCTTAGTAAAAATTCAAGTTATCCCCAAATGACCTCAACAATTCTTGGAGAAAAAAATGATCAATAACAAGCAATTATTTGGCTACGCAATATTGTCTTTACCTCTTGCCTTTGTTGGTTTGCCAATTTATGTCAATATCAATGGATTTTATGCTAAAGAATATGGGGTAAATTTATCACTTTTAGGAATTTTATTACTAATTGCTCGCGGATTTGATATGCTTCAAGGTCCATTTGTTGGATATTTTTCAACTTATTTAATGCATAAAAAAATTTCTCAAAAACGCATTATTTTATACAGCTCGATCTTGTTATCAATCTCATTTTTTGCATTATTTAATCCACCAATTTCTTTTAACAAAGAAATGATTTATGTTTGGTTTGTAATTTTTTTAACTACAACCTATACCTTCTTTAACTTTGCAATTATCAATTACGAAGCAATAGCAGTCTATATCGCCAAGAATCAAAAAGAACGTTTATCGGTAAATTCTCTTAAGGAATTTTTTGGATTAATCGGAATTTTACTTGCCTCAATTCTCCCAACTATTATCGGACTTTTCATCGATAGCGATCTAAAAACTAGCTATTTCTACAGCAGTGCAGTTTTTGTGATATTGATTTTTTCAATGCTCATTATTTTCTTTAAAACCGTAAAAATTAATAAAATTGAAATTCTTTCTCGATTAAGTTTTAAAGCAGTATTTAAAGAAATTAAAGCCAATAAAATTTTCATAAATTATTTGAAAATTTTCTTTGCAAATGCCATAGCTGTTAGTATTCCTGCATCAGTAATTTTCTTTTATGTTGAAGATGTTCTCAATGCTTCTTCTAAGCTGGGATTTTTTTTAGGAGTTTATTTTTTATCGGGTTGTATTTTTATTGGAGCGTGGAAAAAACTTGCCCAAAAATATGGCATGATAAATATTTGGATTATTTCACTTTTTGGAAGTGTAGTAACTTTCATTTTCAATTGCTTTCTTGGGCAAGCCAGTGCAGATTTATTTTTTATAGTTTGTTTTGCATCAGGAATGTTTCTTGGAGCGGATATGATAATTCCTCCAGCAATTATTGCTAATTTAATTTACGATAAAAAAGAAAAAGTCGCATCTTATATTGCAGTTTGGAATATGGTTGTTAAGCTTGGTTTGGTTATTGCCTCATCGGCAAGTTTAATTATTCTTGGCTTCTTTGATTATAAAATTGGTAATTACATCAATAAAGGTATTTGGGCGATTCCTTATGTCTATTCGGTTGTTCCATCCTTATTGAAAGTTTATGTAATGATCAAATTGCTTAGTTTAAGAAAAATTAAAGATTTTTAAAAAAATATTATAAATAAAATAAAATGAATAAATTTTCTCAAAACTTACTAACTTTAACATTTATGCTTATGTTTGGCTTTTCCTGCTCATCACTATCTCCAAAAATTTATCAAGAAAATTTACCAAAATTTGATGTTAGAGATTTCTTTCGTGGATCACTCGAAGCCTACGGAATCCTTCAAGATCGTCAAGGTAAAGTTATTAAAACTTTTACGGTAAAACTTGCAGGATCATGGCAAGGAAATCAAGGAATTTTAAAAGAAGATTTTATTTTTTCAGATCACAAAACTCAACAAAGAACTTGGCAAATTAATGTAATTGACGATCATAATTTCACTGCCAAAGCTGATGATGTTATTGGCGAAGCTAAGGGAGAGCAATATGGCAATTCAGTTAGAATGCAATATGTTTTAACAATTCCTGTTGATAATAAAAATTATAATTTCGTAATTAATGACTGGATGTATCTTATCGATAATGACTCCCTAATCAACATTTCCACCATTAAAAAATTTGGTTTTAAAATGGCAACCTTAACCATCGGTTTTAAAAAAATCGGCATATAATTTAAAAATGAAAAATTGTTGGATAATCGGTGCAAGTAGTGGAATAGGGCATGAAACTGCTAAAAAATATTTTCAAGAAGGTTGGAATGTTATAATTTCTGCGCGAAGAATTGATAAATTAAATTCTTTAAAACAACAAATTCAAAATAAATTTCCCCAGCAAAATCCAAATCCAAATCCAAATCCAAATCAAGATCCTCAAGCAAATAATTCCCAAAATCACATTGAAATTTTTGCTTTTGATGTTTGCGATCACGAAAATTTTTTAAATTCCACCAATCAAATTTTTGAAAAATTTGGCAAAATTGATCTGGTAATTTTTGCTTGCGCAATCTATAAACCAATGACCTTAAAAAATTTTGATTTAAAATTATCTCAAGAAATTTTAAACATTAATTTAAATTCAGCATTAAATTTTATCGATATTGTTGTCAAAAAAATGATCACCTTGCAAGCAGGTCACATTGCGGTAATTGCTAGTGTTGCAGGATATCGCGGACTTCCCAAATCTCTAGCTTATGGATCATCAAAAGCAGGTTTGATAAATTTATTTGAAGGAATTTATCCCGAATTAAAAGCCAATAATTTAGATTTATCAATTATCAATCCGGGTTTTGTAGCAACCGATCTCACTGCTAAAAATAATTTCAAAATGCCTTTTTTAATTTCCACTCAAAAAGCTAGTGAATATATTTTTTTAGGATTAGAGAAAAAAAAATTTGAAATTCATTTTCCAAAAAGATTTACCATGCTGATGAAATTTATCAAAATTTTGCCAAATATTTTTTACTTGAAATTTATAAATTATATTTATAATAATGAGAAGTAAATTAAAATTAATAATAATAAAAACTAACTACTTAAAATGAACAAACATGATCATATCATATTTTCATATTCATTTAATCACGATCAAAAACCTGCCAAAATCGATGAGAGTAGAGTTGCAGGTGAATTAAAAAATGAAGGTTTATCTTGGGTTCATCTCGATGCCAATAGCGAATCCACCAAAAAATGGTTACTGCAAAAAGTAAATTATATCGATCACCTAATCATCGAAGCATTAATCGCCGAAGAAACTCGTCCCAGAGTTACCGAATTTAACAATGGGTTGTTAGTTATTATTCGCAGTGTCGGAGTTAATCCAATTGATCCCGAAGAAATGGTTTCGCTTCGCATGTGGATCGATAAAGATCGCATCATCACCCTACAGCGTCAAAATATGCGCTCAATTTATGAATTAAAAGATCTTATTGATCGCGGGAAAAATTTTAAATCCGCCGATGAATTTTTATATAATTTAATCGATCAATCAATTTCCAGCACCGCTCCTTTTCTATACGCAATTGGCGATAAAATTGACGATATCGAAAGTAAAATTTCCAAATCATTTAACACCAATTTTCGTGAAGAAATAATTCCCCTTCGTTCACAAATTGCTATTTTCAAAAGATATCTTGCTCCGCAAAAAGAAATGATTGGTCGTCTTCGCTACTTAGAATCTAGCTTGATTAGCGATATTTCGCGAAGACATTTTCAAGAAAATTATGATCATATCAGTCAAATGATTGAAGAAGCAGAAGAAGTTGCATCGCGAGCAAAAATCTTGCAAGATGAATTAATGCATCACCTTAATGAAAGAATCAATCGCAATATGTTTAAACTCTCAATTGTGGCAATTATTTTTATGCC
>CAMCSJ010000019.1 GCA_945878005.1 Rickettsia typhi
TATTTTTGCAATTGAGATTCGCAAATCCTCTTAGCGGATTTGCTCCCCCTTACGGGCGCTATCGCTCGCTTGGGCTCGCTTTCGCGTCCAAATTACTCGAAACGATTATTAATCGTTTCTGCGTCATTTGTCGAACCTAGGTTCTCATCCCAATCCTTAATTCACCAATCCTTTATCCCCTTACTTTGTAAGGGGATAAAGGATTGGCGGACGAAGAGGGATTACTCGTGCAAGCACGAGTTTCAATCTTTAAGATTTTTGTAAGCTCTTTTCAATCGCTAACAAAAATTACTAAGATTGTCGAACCTAGGTTCTCATCCCAACTTTTTTTTCCGCCAATAAAAAAAGCCAGCTTTTAGCTGGCTTATTTTATTGGCGGACGAAGAGGGATTCGAACCCTCGATAAAGCTTTTGACCCTATACACACTTTCCAGGCGTGCGCCTTCAACCGCTCGGCCATCCGTCCATAATTTTTTAAATCATAAATAAAAAAAATAAAAAAGCTATTAGTTTAAATAAATTAATTTTTGACGATTAGTTTTTGGCAATTGATTTCTATTAATTAATTTCGGTTGATTAGTTTTTGACAATTGAATTAGGGAAATTGATTTCAGGCGAATGAATTTTGGTAATTGATTTTAGGTGATTTTTTTTGGTGATTTTTTTGGCGATTTGTTTTTGATAATTATTAGAAATAATTTTTACGAGAATTGGCTAAAATAAATCGATTTGAATGGGAACGTGATCGGATGGTTGAGGCTCTAAGCGAAAATCGCGATAGATTTTAGTTGAATTTAAATATTGTTCGAGATTTTTGGAAATCCAAATGTGATCTAATCTTCTTCCGCGATTTGATTTTAAAGGTTCAATGGCTCGATAACTCCACCAGCTATAAAGTTTTTGATCGAGTGGAATATGTTGACGATGAGTGTCGATAAAATTTAAAGTTTGTTTAATTTTATTTAATTTTTCAACTTCAATTTCAGTGTGAGAAACTACCTCTAAGAGTTGTTTGTGAGACCAAACATCATGCTCAAATGGAGCGATATTAAAATCACCCAGAATAATAATTTTTTTATTAGCGAAGGTTGATGAATTAAAAAAATTGGTCATCCAATCAAGAAATTTTAATTTATGATCAAATTTATTGTTGAGAATAGGATCGGCAATATCTCCGCCTGCTGGAATATAAAAATTATGAATTTCAATTTCTCCAATTGCAGTGTTGATTGAGGCAGAAATATGGCGTTTATGTTGATAAGATAAAATATCAATTTTGGAAATTTTAGTGAGAGGAATTTTCGATAAAATTGCCACTCCATTGTAAGATTTTTCGCCACTAAATTCGACAAAATTATAGCCCATCGCTTGAATTTCTTTAAGTGGAAAAAGTTGATCTTCAACCTTAATTTCTTGCAAGCAGATGATATCGCTATCATCAATTTCACTGAATTTTTTTAAGAGATTAATTCTTAACCTCAGGGAATTAATATTCCACGAAACTATTTTCACGATTTAGTTGATGTGATAATTAATAACCACTGTGGAGCGAAGTTTTTGTTGACCATTTTCGCCTTGAATAAAGCTATAATTTGGAGAAAAATCATCGCGAGATTCTATCATATTTGGCATATTTGGCATATTTGGCATGTTTGGTCTTTTAAGGCGATCATCATTGGGATAATTTTCATTAAATTTAATTACTTTATTAAGGCGAACTCCAAGTGATTTGGCAATGTTTTGCGCATCTCTTTTTGCTAAATTAATTGCTTCAAATCTTGCTTGCTCTTTGATGTTTTCGAGATTTTCAGTTTCATAGGAAATTGGATTAATTTCTTCGATATTTTCATCAGCTAAAAAACTTACAATTTCCGTGGTTTTTTTAAGATCGCGAATTTTTACAAAAATAATTTGAGAAGTTTCAAAGCCAACTGGTCCTTGTTTGCTTGGTGGACAATTGCCCTTGACGCATGAATCATTAGCAAATTTAGGACGACTAACATAATTTTCCGCTTTCACATCTTCCTTAGCGATGCCTTTTTGATAAAGGGCAGTCATGAGATTATTTGATTTTAGAATTAATTTTTGATGGGCATCTTTAGAATTTTTTTCAAAATTTTTAACAACAAAAGATAAATTGCCAATATGAGGAGCAAGCTCGATTTCAAAGGTTCCTCTTCCCGTAATAAAATTTTGAATGCCAGAATTTTTTTTGTTATTGATATCAACTAAAACTTCATAACATCTTAACAAGCAAAAAATTGATAAGACAATGCATAAAAAACCGATGTTATTTTTTAAATTGCGATCTTGAAACAAGCTAGTTTGCGAAGGATTGCTTTGATTTGAATAATTATCGAAATTCCCGTTGCTCATAAATAAAATTAATTGTGATTATGTGAAAAATATAAGTGGTATTAGGTTAAAAAAATTGTTTGTTGATTTAATAAAAATCGCAAAAAAACTTAATTAATAACAATCCATGTTTATTTTTTGTTTGCAAGAATTTTTTAAATTTTTTTTAAAAATAATTTGAGTAAAAAAATAATATTTTTACGAAAATTTTAGGAATCTAAATTGTTAATTTTTGATAGAGAATTTAGAGAATAATATTGGGATTTAAAATATCTCCCGTGGAGATTGTTAAAGTATTTTTGGGAGTTTTTAAAATTAAATTTCCAAATTCGTCAATATCTTCAAAAATCCCGTTAATAGAGGATTCGCCATCTTTTATGGTGAGTGGTTCTTTTAATTTATAGGCATTTTTAAGCCAAAGATTTCGTAAATTTTTAAAACCATAATTTTGCCAAATTGCGAAATAATTTTCAAAATTATCTAGAAAAATTTCTAGTAATTTTTTGCAAGAAATTTTGATGTTAAAATTTTCTAAATTATTAGCTGGAAAAATATTATTTTGCGGATTGGTTTTTACATTAACTCCAATTCCTAATATTAAAAATTCACAATTATTGTTAATTATAATATTTTCTAATAATATTCCTGCAATCTTGTTATTTTCAATTAAAAGATCATTTGGCCATTTATTGGTAATATTTATTTGAATATTTTGTTGAGAAGAAATATTTTTTATCGCATCATTTAAGGCAATATTGGCAATAAGAGAAAGGCTTGATAAATTGGATAATCCTAAATTTCTATTGGCAATTTTTCCATCTAGAATTAATGAAAAATATAAATTACCAATTGGAGAAATCCACTTACGATCAAATCTTCCTCGACCTTTATTTTGTTGATTAGTTAAAATAATTTCCTTATCAAAAATTTGACGATCTTTAATTAATTGAATGGCAAGATCATTAGTACTATCTAATTCATCATAATGGTGAATTAAAAAATTTTTATATTGATAATTATCAATTTTTTTCATCTGCTAAAAATCCAATTATTGGGAGTTGAAAATTTATCATTAAAATTATAACCATCTTCCTTAAAATCTTTGAGATTATTGGGGTTGGTAATTTTATTTATTATTGTAAAATTTGCCATTAATCCTCGAGCTTTTTTAGAATTAATTCCAATAGTTTTTAAAATATTATTTTTATTTTCTTTAAAAGAAATATTGATAATTTTTTGTTTAATTTTTTTGGGATCAATTATTGAAAAATATTCTTGCGAAGCAAGATTTACAATAATTTGAGCTTGTTGATTATTAAAATAATTATTAATTTTTTCACCCCAAAAATCATAAAGATTTTCGGCAATAAAATTATGATTTTTAAAATTAATCGTCATTTCAAGTCGATATGGTTTTATTAAATCTAGCGGACTTAAAACACCATATAATCCCGAAATAATTCTTAGATGATCTTGGGCAAATTTGAAATCTTGGATTTGATATTTTTCTTTATCAAGCGATTCATAAACATCGCCATTATAAGCTAAAATAGCCTGACGAGCTTGGTTATCTTGAAAATTTTTGATTCTTAAAAAATTTAATTCAGCAAGATTTGAACTAATTTTCATTAGCTTTTCAATAGTTTTGCAATCATATTTCTTAAGATTATTTATTAAAAATATAGCATCTTTATTAAATACTGGAATTGTGCTATTTTCTAGGTTGAAATTGCTTTCAAAATCAAGTGATTTAGCAGGTGATAGAAGAATTAGCATAATGTTTTCTTGCTTTTAATTTAAGCTTGTTTAAAATTGTCAAAATAAATATTTAGGATCAGTTATAGGATCAACTAAACTCCAATTAAAAAATTTTTAAATTATGAGTCAAGAATTACCTTTAATGCGAAAAGCAACTGCAATATGGCTAGTTGAAAATACTTCGCTAACTTTTGTGCAAATTGCTAATTTTTGTGGATTGCATGAACTAGAAGTTCAAGGAATTGCCGATGGCGATGTGGCATCTGGAATTATTGGACAAAGTCCAATTTCTTCGGGACAATTAACCAAAGAAGAAATTAAAAGATGCGAACTTGATCATAAATCTGTTTTAACGATAAATAAAAATGCTTTTAGTTCAATAAAAATAACCACGAAGCGTTCCAAATATACTCCAATTGCCAGAAGACAAGATAAGCCAGATGGCATTTCTTATCTTCTTAAATATTATCCAGAAATTAGTAATAACCAAATTAAAAAATTGGTTGGAACTACTGATAAAATGATTGATTCAATTAGAACTCGTCAACATTGGAATGTTAAAAATATTAAACCTCGAGATGTAGTATTGCTTGGGCTTTGCAGTCAATCGCAATTTAACGACATTATTTCACAAATTAAAACAAGTGAAGTTGAGGAAACTCCCGAAAAAAAGAAAAAAAATAATAAAAAAAATGAAGATTGAATTAGGACAAAATGCACCATTATTCGCATTGAATAGTGATGAAAATAATGAAATAAGATTATCTGATCTTAAAGGTAAAAATGTGGTTTTATATTTTTATCCAAAAGATGATACTCCCGGATGCACTATTGAAGCTCAAGACTTCGCCAAAAGAAGCAAAGAATTTAAAAAACATGATTGCGTAATCCTTGGAGTTTCTCGAGATAGCGCAGAAAGTCATTGTAAATTTATCGCCAAATATAAATTAAATTTTAATTTATTGGTTGATGAAAATTCTGATCTATGCGATCAATATGGGGTTTTAAAAGAAAAATCAATGTTTGGAAAAAAATCTATTGGCATTGAAAGAAGTACTTTTTTGATCGATAAACTTGGTAAGGTTCAAAGAATTTGGCGAGCTGTTAAGGTCAATGGTCATGTCGATGAAGTGCTTGCTGAGTTAGCAAAAAAATAACCACTTGATTATTTGATTTAATTGAATAAAATTTTAGGTCTGGTTTTTATTGATCAAGATAATTATGGATTTTCATAGCTATGAATTTCATAGCATTAATTTCACAGGTTTTAGTGGCAATAATTTTTACAAATATTTTACTGTTTATAGTAAAATATATTAAATTTAATATATTTTGAATATTTATATTAACATATATTCAAAAATAATTAAATCAATCATTTGTTGTTATTTTATAATAAAATAATTTTTTAGGAGTAAATATGTCAATTGCGTTAAAAGCACATAAGAGAGAGCAAATCGGTACCGCAAATGCTAGAAGGATTAAAAACCAAGGGCTTATTCCTGCGGTAATTTATCATGAAAAAGGTAATATAAATTTATGTCTTGATGTTAAAGAATTCGAGCATGAATATTTCAAAGGAACTTCATTAACTTCAGTGATAGATCTTGAATTGGACGGTAAAAAATATCGTGTAATTCCTCATAAAATTGAACTTGACGTAGTTTCTGATCGTCCAATTCATGTTGATTTCATGACTTGCGATAATGAAAAAAAATTACGAGTTAAACCAAAATTAGTTTTCACTAATCAAGAAAAATCCCCAGGAATTAAAAAAGGTGGTCTTTTGCATATTGTGGCAAGAAGAGTTGAAGTTATTTGCAATGGCGAAAAGTCAATTCCTCAAACAATTGAAGTTGATATTGGTGCATTGCATTTAGGTTATAAAATTCGTGCTCATGATTTAAAATTACCAGCTGATGTTAAGCTTAAGCGTAAAAATAACTTTTTAATCGGAAGTATTATTGGACGCGGTAAATCTGAAGAAGAAAAAGCAGTTGATCCAAATGCTCCAGCTACGGGTGCAACTCCTGCTACTCCAGCTGGTTCAGCTTCGGGTGGAAAATCTGATGATAAAAAAGATAAAAAATAATAAATCTTACTAGTTTTTATAAATTCCTGATTCATCACTAGTTTTTATTAAAAAAAATTTCTAGAATCTTTACTTTTTAAAATTAACGACCAGTATTTTCAGTCGATGATCGTTAAGAATTAGTTTAGTGTTTTTTTCATCATCTATTATTTATTATTTTCAATTTGATCATAAACCTAGATTTACATTGGTTTCATCGGGTTGTGATTTAACAATATTATTGCAGTAAAAAATCATAATTAAGCATAATTAATAAATATTTAGTTAGAATTTAACTTAATTTTTAGAAATAATAGAATAAATGAGATTTTATTCTATTTTAAATATTATTGTTAAAAAAATTATCCTTGCGATAATTTTTTTACTTGATCATCGGCAATTAAAGCGTTAACAATTTCATCAAGTTCTCCCATCATAATTTCGTCAATTCGATAACTAGTTAGATTAATGCGATGATCGGTGACACGGCTTTGCGGAAAATTGTAAGTACGAATTCTTTCACTACGATCTCCACTTCCAACTTGCTCTTTTCGCTCAAGAGCTCTTTCTTTTTCAAGACGCGATCTTTCCGCATCGTAAATTCGGGAACGCAATACCTTCATAGCTTTTTCGCGATTTTTAATTTGTGATTTTTCATCTTGCATCGAAACTACAGCACCTGTTGGAATATGAGTTATTCTAACTGCGGAATCAGTGGTATTAACCGATTGACCACCCGGACCAGAGGAGCGAAAAACATCGATTCGTAAATCTTTTTCTTCAATCTTAATATCGACTTCTTCAGCTTCAGGCAATACTGCAACGGTTGCAGCGGAAGTATGAACTCTTCCTGCGCTTTCAGTTTCGGGAACGCGTTGAACGCGATGTCCACCCGACTCAAATTTTAAACGAGCAAAAACACCACGACCTGCAATGATTGCGGATGCTTCTTTATATCCTCCTAAACCCGTATCGGCAATTGATAAAATTTCAAATTTCCATTTTCTTTTTTCGGCATAACGTTGATACATGTGAAAAAGTTTATATGCAAAAAGTGCAGCTTCTTCGCCTCCCGTTCCTGCTCTAACCTCGATTATCGCGTTTTTTTCATCCGCAGAATCTTTAGGCAAAAGGGTAATTTTAATTTGATGCTCAAGCTCAGGAACTTTTTTGGAAAGGGTAAATTTTTCTTCCTCAAGCATATCGCGCATTTCCTTGTCGAGAGTTTTATCGGCAAGCATTGCTTCGACATCCATAGCTTCTTGTTGAGCATTTTTATATTCGTGAATCGATGCTACAACTTCCTGCATATCGGAATGTTCTTTAGAAATTTTTGCAAAATTCTGACCCAGATTATCAGGATCTTGAAGCTTCTTTTCAAGTTCATTAAATTTAGCAACAATGCTATCCAGTTTTTGATTTAGCGACATAGTTTATTTTTTGTTAGTTCTTAATAAATTTAATAAAAACTCTTTAATATTATCAAATTCTTTGTGATCATAATTGATAAATTCATTTTTGAAATTTGCAGATGCCTCTCTTTGCGATAAAGTGGCGATATCCTTCACTCCTTTAAATTCTTTTTTTGAAATTTGCGTTGATAGTAAAGCTTGAAACTTATTTTTATTTTTAACATCTTCTAAATTACAACATTCAAAAAATTTTGGAACACAAGTTTTAAGAATTTGGCGATATTTATTATTGTCAAATGTTTTTAAAATTAAACTTTCTAAATCTTGTTCAAACAAATAAATTGAAGTTGCGATAGATATTGGCTTAGGCGATAAAATTGGTTTTTTATTAATTTCATTTTCAACTTTCGGAATAATAAAATTAATGTCCTCATTTTTTTTATTTAGTTGTTCTAAGTCTTTAACAATTTCTTTAAATTTATCTTTTTCCCCATCGCCATCAAAAATAATTGCTAAATTTTTAACGTATTTTTTAAAATTACTATCTTTAATGCAATTATGTAAAGATCGTTGATCGACTCCCAAAATACCTTTATTGCCACCAACTTCATGAACATAAATTTTATCGTCAATTTTTAATTTTTTTAAAAAAGAAACTATAAATTCCAGATCATCTTTGCCCTCTACTAAAATTGCATTATTAAATTGAAATTTATCAGGTCTTATTAGGTTTTTTAAATATTTTTTCATAATTAACGAATTTCGTAGTGATTATCGATCATTGTTTCAAGCTCTTCTTGAGAGATTTTAGTTTGTAAAATTTTGTCATCAAATTTTTCTAATCTTACAACTTGCAAAACATCTTCATATTTATCATTTAAGGCAATTTTACTAATATTTTTTAGACTATCGTATGAATGAGTTGTAGCAAATAATTGAATATTATATTCTTCGCATAATTTAATAATTTGTTCCCAAAATAAATCTTGTTTATCGTGGTATAAACCATTATCAATTTCATCGATGCATAATATTTTTAACTTGTCTGATCTTTTACTCATTAGCTCCGCTGAAAGCAACATATCAAAAAACTTTTTAAAACCATTACCCATATTTGAAAGATTTGTGTCATATCCTTCTTTTTTAAAAAACAACAAATCTTCTCCTAATTTGGTTCTAATATTTGTTATTTCTGGATCAAATTTTTGTAGTAATTTTATGTATTTTGCTTCAGCCTCAAGCCCACTATTTTCAATAAGTTTATTCCATTTCATGGTTACTTCCTTGGTGGCTGGAATGCTATCAAATAAAAGCTCTATATCGTACTCTTCAAAGCCATCGATTGATGATTTTCCAGCTCCAATATTACTAAAACCAATTTGTTGACTTATTTTTTTATATTTATAATCAATAACAAAAGTTTTAATATCTTCCTTGAAAATTGGATCCGATTCCGCTCCGTATCGCCTCACAGCATTTCTATTTAAAAAAATATCATCTTTTGAAATCGACATAGAGACATAAATGATTGAATCATTTAATTCGGAAGATATTTGAATTTTATTTAAATCGGTTTTTTTCTTATGAAATAAATAATCGAGTTTAGAAAATTGAAATCTGCCAGCATTAATGCCAATTATAGCAGAATTTCTATAAATTATCGATTCTCTTGATTGGACAATATCTACATAATTTCTCACCGTTGGATATAAAAACCCTACAGCCTCTAATACGCTACTCTTGCCCGAATTATTATCGCCAACAAAAATATTTATCCGTTTTAAATCTTTAAGGTGAAAATTTTCAAAACAACGGAAATTTTTAATCGTTAAATTTTTTAAAATATGTTTTTTACTGGTTTTTTTTACCATAATTTAAAATAATTAATTATTGGGTATTTTAATTTAATTTTACTAGAAATAATATTTTTAGTTAATAATAATATTTTATAATTTTTTAATCATCAAATACATCGCAAAATTATTTTAAAAAAGATTAACTATGCCTTTCAAGCAAATAATTTAAGCATTGAAATTATAATTAACAAATATTTTGTTGTTAAAGAAAATTAAAATTATTAAAATATTTTTTATTAAAAAAATAAATTAAAACCATGAAATCCAATTTCTATATTACCTCGCCAATCTACTATGTCAACGATTCTCCGCATATTGGACATGCTTATACTTCAATTGCTTGTGATTGTTTGGCGAGATTTAATCGCTTAAATTCCAATGAGGTTTTTTTCTTAACGGGAACTGATGAACATGGCCAGAAGGTAGAGAAATCAGCAATTGCCAAGGGTAAATCTCCGCAAGAATTTTGCGATGAAGTATCGCAAAAATTTCGCAATTTATCGGAAATTTTAAATCTTTCCAATGATGATTTTATTCGCACCACTGAAAATCGTCATAAAAAAACTGTTGAAAAATTTTGGAATATTTTACAAAAAAATGGCTTTATTTACAAGGATGTTTACGAAGGTTGGTATGCACTTCGCGATGAAGCATTTTACAATGCCGATGAAATTGTCGATGGGAAAGCTCCAACTGGAGCAGAGGTTTCTTGGCATCGCGAAGAAAGTTATTTTTTTCGTCTTAGTGCTTTTCAAGATAAATTACTTGCACTTTACGAAGCAGTTCCCGATTTTATTCGTCCAATTTCTCGCCATAATGAAATTGTTAATTTTGTCAAATCTGGTTTGAAAGATTTATCGATTTCGCGAACTTCTTTTTCTTGGGGAATAAAAGTTCCTAATGATGAAAAACATGTTATTTATGTTTGGCTTGATGCATTGACCAATTATCTTTCCGCTCTTGGTTTTGCTCAGGAAAATGCTAATTATCAAAAATTTTGGATTGATGGTAAAAATTCGCCATTGCATATTGTTGGAAAAGATATTGCGAGATTTCATGCAATTTATTGGCCTGCATTTTTAATGGCTGGAGAAATTAATGTTCCTTACAGCGTTTACGCTCATGGCTGGTGGACTAATGATGGTCAAAAAATTTCTAAATCAGTTGGTAATGTAATTGATCCGCTAAGCGAAATAAATTGGATTAAATCCTTGGGTTGTGAAGATGAAACTGCAATTGATTATTTTCGCTATTTTTTACTTCGTGAAGTTGCATTTGGAAGCGATGGAGATTATTCTCGCAATAATTTGGCGATAAGAATAAATGCTGAATTAGCCAATAATATCGGTAATCTAGCTCAAAGATGTTTGACGATGATTTATAAAAATTGCCAAGGAAAAATTCCTGGGAAAATTCCCGGAACAATTCCCAATGAAATTAAAAATCTAGAAATTAAAAATAATGATTTAATTAGCGATGATTTTATCAAAAATTATTTTTTAGCTTTTGATGATTTAGCCTTTGATAAAGCCATTCAAGCAATTATTGATTTTGCTAATTTAGTGAATAAAAAATTTAATGATCTTGCTCCGTGGAATTTGAAAAAATTAGGAAAAATTAACGAGATGAATGATTGTCTTTTTGAAACTGTGCAATCGCTGAAAATAATTGCAATTTTACTTTTACCTTTTATTCCCGTAAGTGGACAAAAAATTTTGGATTTATTAAACATCACAAAAGATCAGGCAAATTTTTCTCACCTTAATGAAAAACTTTGTGAAGGTCATTTAATCAATGAACCAAAGGCAATATTTCCAAGATTAGAAATTTTAAAAGATTAGAAATTAAAAAAACTAATTCTAATTAACTTTAATTGTTTTTAAACAATTTTAACTAATTTTAAATAATTAATTTTCTAATCCATAAGCATCGTGAAGAACTCTAACCGCAAGTTCGCCATATTCTTTGGCAATTAACACGGAAATTTTTATTTCTGAAGTAGAAATTAGCAATAGGTTTATTCCCTTATCTGCCAAGGTTTTAAACATGGTATGAGCAACTCCTGAATGGCTAATCATTCCAACTCCAATCACGGAAATTTTAGCGATATTATCGTCAATTTTCAATTCGCTAAATTTAACTTCATCTTTAATTGAATCGATTGCCAATTTAGCTCTTTCAAGTTCATCCTTACTAGCAGTAAAGGTGATATCGATAAATTTTCCATCACCAGAAATATTTTGCACGATCATATCGACATTAACTTCGCGATTTGCTAATGCTCCAAATATCGTTGCAGATAAACCCGGATGATCAGGCATTTTCATTAATGTTAATCTAATATCGCTTTTGCTATAGCTAATTCCAGTGATTAATCGACGTTCCATAATTTCCTCATTATTGTTAACTAAAATTGTTCCAGATAATTCATTGACTTCGCCAAATGACGATAATACTCGAACGCGAACATTATGAGCCATTGCCATAGCAACTGAACGAGTTTGCAAAACTTTTGATCCGCTATAAGCCATTTCAAGCATTTCTTCGTATGTGACTTTTTTTAAACGACGAGCTTTATCGGTGATTCTAGGATCAGTTGTATAAACTCCATCAACATCAGTATAAATATCGCAAATATCTGCTTTAACCGATGCAGCAATTGCAACTGCAGAAGTATCTGATCCACCTCGACCCAAAGTGCTAACTCGATTATCTTGAGAATTAATTCCTTGAAATCCTGCAATGACAATAACATCAAATTCTTTCAGAGATTCTAAAAGAAAATCACCATTTATTTCTTCGATTCTTGCCTTGCTATGAACTGAGTCAGTGATGATCGGGATTTGCCAGCCCAAGAATGATCTAGCTTTATAACCCATTGATTGCAATTCAAGAGCAAGTAATCCGCAAGTAATTTGCTCTCCCGTTGCAACGATTGAATCATATTCACTTAATGCTTGATTATCAGTTAAAGTTGAAACTTGATTGCAATACTCAACCAATTGGTTAGTGACTCCCGACATCGCTGATACCACAACGATAACTTTATTTTTTTTATCAAGTTCGGCTACTACTTTTTTGGAGACATTTTTGATGCGAGAAATATCTCCAACCGAAGTTCCACCAAATTTTTGAACGATAAGCATAGTTCTAATTGCAAATATTTATAATTAATTTTAAATCATTTTTTCTATAATAAAAAAAATCTCAAGTAAAATTTTAAACAATTTTTAAACAAAATTAAAAAAGCACTTGCAGTAAAATTTTTATATTGATTGAATTGGAAAATCAAAATTAAAAATAAATTCAAAAAAAATTAAAAATTTTTTATTTAATAATAAAATTAAATTATATTATTTTTAACTTAAATTAATTAACAATTAATCATAACTAACATGATGAAATCATTTCGTAAACTTACAAGCAATTTGGCTTTTAAAGTGGTATTAGGTATAGTTGCATTAAGCTTCATATTTTTTGGAGTAAGTAGTTTTATTCTTGGTGGATCAACAAACTGGGTTGCTAAAATTGGTAGTAAAAAGATTGGATATGCAACTTTACAAAAAGCGATGAAAGAGAATCGTGAAATGATTTTAAATTCATATGGAAATAGCGAACAAGCTCTTCAATATCTTGATTCCGATCAATTTACTTCGGATAGTTTAGGAAGGTTAATTAATCAACAAATGGTTAAAAATTTATCTAATGAATTTGACATTACGGCAAGTAAAAAAGTTATTTTAGAAAATATTGCTAAGGATAAAAATT
The DNA here is from genome assembly GCA_945878005.1 of Rickettsia typhi. GTDB lineage: Bacteria > Pseudomonadota > Alphaproteobacteria > Rickettsiales > UBA1997 > CAILUF01. Next base: position 13,221 of record CAMCSJ010000019.1, read on the forward strand.
TCGCTGATGCAACTGGTAAATTTAGTCAAGAAAAATTCAAAGAATTTTTAAAAAGAAATGGCATTAATGAAGATCTTTATGTTAATGAAATGATCAATCAAGTTTCAATGATGATGATTTTGCAAACCATGGAAATCGCTGCACCGGTTAGTTCTAAAAAAATTATCGATGTCATTGAATTTAATGATGAAAAAAGAACTGTTGATTTAATTTCACTTAGCGAAAAAGATGTAAAAAATGTTATTAATGTAGCTCAAGATGAAATTGAAAAATATTATAATGACAATAAAAAACAATTTACCTTACCCGAAATTAGAAAAATTTCTTATGTTAAAATCAATCCTAAAGATTTTACTCAATCTTTAGAAATTAAGGAAGAAGAAATCACCAGTGAATATGAAAAAAATAAAAATTTATATCAATCCCCAGAGACTCGTGATTTTTATCATTTAGTTTTTGAAAAAGAAGATCAAGCTAAAGATTTTGCTTCGAAAATTAAATCTGCAGGTAAAGATAAAATCAAGGATCAGTTCATATCTCTTGCTAAGGAATTGCAAAAGAAAGATTTGAAACAAATTACATTAAACAACACAACCAAAAAACAACTTCTTCCACAAGTGGTAGAAATTGCTTTTAATTTATCGGTAAATGAAATTAGCGAACCTTTAAAAACTCCACTTGGATTTCACATATTTTTGCTGAATGCGATCAACAAATCTCAAGCTACAGAATTATCAAAAGTTCGCGATGAAATAAAACAAAAATTGCTAGATAAAAAAAAGGATGGAGATTTAGACAAGAAAATTGCTGATCTTGATTCTGCTCTTATTGCAAGTAATTCACTAAGTGAATCATTGATAAAAAATAAAATTAATACCACTATTCTCAAAGCTAATATTGACGATACTGGAAAAGATGAATCGGGTCGTGAAATTTTTGGAAATGACGCAAAGCAAATTGCTAAAAATGGCTTTAGTTTAAAGAAAGGACAAGCTTCTAAAACATTTAAAATTGATGGACAAGATTATCTTTATGCTTTAATGGTTGATGAAATTATTCCAACTAAAACTGAAGAATTAAGCAAAGTTAATCAAATGATTTCTATTAAATTACAATCAGATAAGAAACAGCAAGCATTGGCTGGATATGCTCAGGAAGTAGCCCAAGAGGTTGATTCAAATCTTGATAATCCTGCAAAAATTGCTAGCAAACATAAATTAAAATTTGAAAAAAATCGCATTATGCCTCGCATTTTTGTTATCAATTATCAAGGTCAACAATTTCCTTACCGCAGTCCACTTCTTGAGAAAATCTTTGCCATTGATATCAATCAAAGTACTTCGGTAGTTGCAGAATCTGGTGGATATGCTATCGCAATTTTACGTGAAATTAAAAAGCCAATAATTTCCAAAGAAACAGTTGAGCAAGTTGCTAAATCAAGTCAACAAATGTTTCGCTCGGATATTATGCAACAATTTAACAGCTATCTACTTAAAAAATATCCTGTAGAAGTTAATGAAAAAATATTTAGACAAAAAGATAAAAATTAATGTATAATTTAAATAAAGAAGAATGGATCGAGAGTTTCAAAAATAACGACTCCACAACTAAATCATCTTTGCTTTATAAAAAAATATCTAGCGATTTATTAACGCCAATTTTAGCTTTTTTGAAACTAAAAAAATATTTTAAAGATCATATTTTTTTATTTGAATCAGCAGATAATGATCAGAAAAAAGGAAGATTTTCGATAATCGGATTTATGCCTGATAAGGTCTGGAAGTGTAAGGATCAGGATTCTTTCATCAATGATAATTTTGATAATAATTCGGATGATTTTACAATCCAAAAAGGCAATCCTTTAAAAAATCTTAGAAATTTTATTGCAGAATCTAAAATTGATTTTAGCAAATTTAATTATTATGGCAAAGAACTTCCTGCTATGACTGCTGGGATTTTTGGCTATATGGGTTATGATATGGTTCGTTTAATGGAAGATTTACCAAATAATAATTTAAATGATAATTTGTTGATTCCTGATAGCATATTTATTCGTCCACAGATTTTACTAATTTTTGATAATTTCTATGATTGTTTATTAATCTGCGCTCCAAATTTTAAAAATCATGAAGATTATGATCATCTTCAGCAAAAAATTATTAATGTTGAAAAAATTATTAATGAGCCATTAATCCTAGATCAACAAGGTTTGAATAAGGATTTTAAAGGCTTTAATTTTATTGCTAATTACACCAAAGATCAATATTGCAAAATGGTTGAAAAATCAATTGAATATATCACTTCGGGAGATATTTTTCAGGTTTTACCATCGCAAAGATTTACCAGCGAATTTCCTAAAATTGACGAATTTGAATTTTACCGAACATTACGCAGAGTTAACCCATCGCCATTTTTATTTTATTTACAATTTAAAGATTTTGTAATTACGGGTTCAAGTCCTGAAATCATGGCATCCAAGCATGGAGAAAAAATTACTGTTAGACCTCTTGCAGGAACAAGAAAAAGAGGCAAAAACGAATTTGAAGATAAAAAAATTGCTGAAGAATTACTTAGCGATGAAAAAGAAATTGCTGAGCATTTAATGCTAATTGACTTAGCAAGAAATGATCTTGGAGTAGTTGCAAAATCTGGATCAGTTGCAGTAACCAAAAAAATGGTAATTGAAAATTATTCCCATGTAATGCATATTTCTTCAAATGTTGAAGCAATAATTGAAGATCGCTTTGATGCGCTAGATCTTTTAATTTCTTCCTTTCCAGCAGGAACAGTTAGTGGTGCACCAAAAATAAGAGCGATGGAAATAATCGAAGAAATTGAAAAAATCAAAAGAAGTTTTTATGCTGGATGTGTTGGATATTTTGCTAGTAATGGTGATATGGAAACTTGTATAACTCTTCGTTCAGCCTTAATCAAAGATCATAAAATTTATCTCCATTCTGGAGCAGGAGTAGTCTTTGATTCCAATCCAGATTTTGAATATCAAGAAACTCTTAATAAAGCTCAAGCACTGATTAAATCCTGCGAGTTATTGTTAACTAACAATAAAAATTAGCAATTTAGATAAAATTAATTATATTTTTTTGCATTTATAAATTTCCCTAGTATTTTTATTTATATTTCTGGGATTATAACTATTTATATTGCTTATCAATATTTATAGTTATTTTCTAACTAAATTAAATAGCTTTTAATTATAATAATTAATTAATTAAATTTAATATGATAGATTATAAATCTCGAGAGCTGGAATATCAAAATATTGTAGCTGAAAAGTTTGATCCTGATAAAAATTACCGTGAAGATGAATTAATTTTATTACTTGATAATTGCGTAAATTTTCAAATATATCAAGCTAGGAAAATCATTGATAATATTGATCTTGATGGGATTCAACCTTTTAAAAAATTTATTAATTTTTGTAAAAATATTATTGCCATAAGAGAATTAATCGAAAGAGATTTTGATTTTAGAGGTTTTTTAAATTGTGAACATAAAATAATTATTCATGATTTTTTCAAAGATAAGCAAGAATTGATCGAAAAACAATTGCCAATATTTAAAAACTTTGAAAATTTTATTAATTTTTTTAGTGGATATTTCATTGATAAATATTCTTCAAATATAAGAATCGAAGAATTAACTTGTTCATTAAGTTTTTTTAAATTAGGAAGGAAATATTTTAATGATATTGAACTCGAAAATCTAAATAGCAAATTTCCCAAATCTCTAATATTTATCGAAGATTTGCATCGCAATGAGCGATACTCGAGCCAAGAAATTCAAGGTCTAGAACCTGTTAGTTTAACTGATCAAATTAGTATTAAAAATTTCGATGAAATAATTTTTAATAATCCAGATTTTTTAGAAATATTACAAAAAAACCACATGGATATTATTTTTGAAAGAGCAATTTATTTAAC
>CAMCSJ010000020.1 GCA_945878005.1 Rickettsia typhi
GATCTCCTTTTACTCTAGCTTTTTAACCCCCCACGGCTCCCAAACCGCAACTACCGTTGCGATTCGCTCGCCTGCTCCCCCTCAAGGGGGGAGCTAGAGCCTAAAGGTTTCTCGAGCTTGTGGAAATTTGTAGGGGCGTAAGCCCTCAAGGGGGGAGCTAGGTGCTCGAAGGTTTTTGTGAGTTTGTTAAAATTTGTAGGGATGTAAGCCCTCAAGGGGGGGGTTATGAGCCCGTAATCGTTTCAAGTATTTCTGCAAATTGTAGGGATGTAAGGATATTACCCTAGATATTACCCTAAATTAGGATAGAGAAATTTTTTCACATGCCTTTGCAATAATGATAGAACAAGCGCAAGCGATATTTAAAGAGCGAACATTTTGCGAAGTAGGAATAAAAATACGATGATCAATCTGATTAAAAATCTCAACTGGAACTCCCGAACTTTCTCTTCCAAACATTAAAAAATCATCTTGTTTAAAATTAAAATCGCAATAATTAGAACTTGCTTTAGTGCTAGCCAAAACCAGTCGATGATTATTTTTTAAAATTTCTTGATTGAAAAATATCTCAAAAGAATCATGTCGATAAATTTTAGCAAAATTAAGATAATCAAGTGCAGATTTTTTTATCTTGTTAAGATTAAACACAAATCCACAAGGTTCAATAATGTGAAGATCGCAGTTGAATGCTACGCAGGAGCGGATTATCGTTCCAACATTTCCAGCAATATCAGGTTGATATAAAACTATTTTTGGCATTATTTTAAATTTTTGTTAAATTGTGCTTTCATTTTAAAAAGCTTTTTTTAAAAATAGCATTTGTAAGTTTTAAAAAGTATAAATTTTTGACGCAAGTGATTTAGAAATATTAAAATTTTTAAATATAAAACTTGCATCATTAGAATTTATATAAATAATTTTATTGTTAAAATCTTAAAAATTAGGGATCGAGCTCATATTACGAATTGTAATTTTAATCTCTATAAATTACTTCTAAAGAATTTTAGAAAAATAAATTATAAATTTTTAAAATTTTTAGTTTAATAAGATAAACTTAAAAATAATATAAATAATTAAATTATGTTGGAATCGGTTAAAATAATCTTTATCGATAAGGGTGAAAAAAAAGAATTTCAAGTTCCCGTTGGAACCACTGTGCTAGAAGCTGCTCATAATAACGATATTGACTTAGAAGGAGCTTGTGAAGGATCGCTTGCTTGCTCAACTTGTCATGTAATTGTGGATAAGGCATTTTATAGTAAATTATCAAATCCTTCGGAAGATGAAGAAGATATGCTTGATCTTGCTTTTGGCTTAACTCCAACTTCCAGATTAGGTTGTCAAATCATTTTAACCAAAGAGCTAGATGGACTTACATTAATCGTACCTGAAGAGACTCGAAACATTTCAATTAACAATTAAATTTAAAAAAATATGAAAAAAGATTTAATTATCAAATTAGCAATAGCATTAGGTGTAATAGTGTTTGGATACAGCATTTTTTGGTTTTTTAAAGCTGGTCAGATTGAAAAACAAGTTAATAAATTTATTACTGAAAATAGTTCGAATGTTTCAGTTGCAGAAATTTCGGTATCGGGATTCCCAATTGCTCAGAAAATTTCAATTACTGATTTAAAATTTTCTTTACCAACTTCACTTTTCAATAAAAAACAAGTTTTAGTTAAGTCACTTGAAGCTAAAGCATCATTGTTTTCAAGCGAATTCACAGTTTCAAAAATTTCAGATGTATCGGTTTCTGATTTAGAAAAAGGATCAATGCCAGTTGAATTTAGCAAAGATCCAGAAATTAGTTTTTTAGTTGCAAATGGTGGAATTGATAAATTTAATTATCAGGATATGGGATATCGAATTATTGATAATGAAAAAAATATTTTTTATTCAGCTTCTAAATCAACAATTAATATTCAAACAAGCAATGATGATTCTCAAAAAACTATCATCAAAATTGTTGGAAATATCTCTGAAATTCAAGGCTATAATGTTATCGATATTTACAAATCAAGTCTTGAGAAAAAAATTATTGAAGGAATTAAAACCGAGCAAATTGTTATGGGAACTTCTCCAAATCCCGAATCAGAAACGGGAGTTAAAGGTGAAGATGGCAAGCCAGTTGCTGATTTGAAAATTGAAAATAAAGCAGATAAAAATAATGAACTTGCTAACAAAAATTCTTCAAAAGCTTTAGATGTTAATAATTCAGCAGCTGCAAATGCTTCTCAAGATAATGCTCAGCCTAAAGTTCCAAATAATCAACCTGCAACTAATCCGGGAGATTTACCTCCAGCAGTTGCATCGCAACAGGTTCCATCGACAATTGCTGATTCAAATATTGTTAAAAGCAATGTGGTAATTGATGTGGAATATCAGATTTCATCTAATCAACAACAAGGTGCAATTCCTTCTGATCCAAATCAAGTTCAAGAAGTTTCAATTCAAACCAGTAAAGTTATTAAAGTTAATAACATCGAATTTTCTAATCCGCTTTATAAAATGCTGATCAATGGTCAATTATCTCTGTTAGCAGATGATAATTTGCCATCGGGAGGAATTTCAGTTAAAATTGAAAATGTTGATAATTTGATAAATCACTTGGTTGAAGAGTTGTTAATTATGGCAAATTTAAATAAAGCCAATAATCAAGAACCTTCGGGAGATCGCTCGGTAGTAGATGTATCGTTACAAGATTCTTATAAAAATTTCTTAAGAAGAATTGCTATAAATTTACCAGCAGTTAATCGCGAAATTTCTCTTAAAAATCCTGTAACCAAAGAAAAAATTGCTCAGTTCGATATTAGAAGAGAAAAGAATCTTGATTTTATAATTAATGAAATATCAATTCACGAAATATTAGGTAAGTTCTAAATTAAGAACTTCCTATCCTTCTGGGATCTTGCCGAAGTAATTGAAAACAGTAAAGCGATTGATTAATTTATATTAAATATTAATTAATATTAGCTAATATAAACCAATATTGATAAATATTAATTTATAAAAAATATTATTGTTAATATTTTGTATTTAAATACATAACACTACTAAAAGTTGGCTTTAACCTTGATTCACAAGGTTTCAACCCAACAAATTTTTTATGAAACAAAGTATTTTAGATCAAAAACATTTTTACAACGAAAAAGCCACTTCTGCTTATGTTGAAATCATCATTTGGAAAGACGGCAAAAAGTGTCCGCATTATAACACGAAAGAAATTACAGATTTAGAGTGCGCCGAAGCAGTATTGGCAGGCACTATGGGCAAACGATTAACTTATAGAATCTCATAAATAATAAAATATGACTACAAAATTAACGACAAAAAACCCTAAAGTTCCTGCTGACGCAGACTTTGCTATTTACATAGATTTCAAAAAAGATGTTGGTAAGCCGCAGCGAATTTTTCAAACCGCAGATGCTTTAATTAGAGCACTTCAAAAGGTTGATAAATCATTATGCAATACCATTGATTCAAAAATATCTCCAATAATGATGTTGGAAGAGATTGAAGCAGGGTCTCTTAGGATATGGTTAAAAAATCAATTAGAGGCAGCTGATGATCAGTCATTAAAAGAACTTAATTGGAAGCCTATTGTCGGCAGCTATTTAGTGAAAGCTAAATATGCCATCATAAATTGGTGCAATAAAGGTGAGCTGAACGAAAATAAAGAAAGTCTATTGGAATTATCAAATGAGATTAAGCAAATAGCACAAGAAACTGATGTAAGGCATTTACCGGATTATAAAGCTCCAAATATTGCAGAACTAGCTGATTCTATTAAGGATATTTCGGAATCAAAAAATTTCTTAGATAAGCAAGATAAGCTACAATTCATTCCCGGAAATGGAAAAGAGCCTCTTGAATTTGATTTATCAATAGATTGGACACCAGAGAAATTTGAAGATTTTCTAACTAAAGAAACCGTAGAATTTCCAGAAGCTCCAATGATTTTGGCGATAAAGAAGCCTGATTATTTAGGATTGTCTGCGTGGGAATTAAGACATGGTAAGAAAAAGATTTTAGCAAAAATAGAAGACGATCAATGGTTGAAAGATTTTCAAGATAGAAAAAAAGACGTAAGGCCCGGTGATGCTCTTAGATGCAAAGTAAAACAAAAATTTCATTACGGCTATGATAATGAATTAATCGCAGAAAAATATACAATAACCAAGATAGATGAAGTTTTGGAAAATAAGTATAAACAAACTGACTTATTTGACGATGACAAATAAGTCAAAGAAAAAACAGCCCAAAAAATTTCAACACGATCTCTTCAAGGAGGTCGCAAAAGATCATGGCTGTGATAACAAATTTGATCTGAAAAAAGCTCTTAAGAAACTTATTAAACCTAAAAAATCATAACATGAAATTCACAAAAAAATCTGTTATTGATTTAATGAAATGTGGAGCGGTTTTTGCTGTCGGATATGATGTAGCACAATGGTTAGGCCCAATAACTCTTTTATGGATAGCGGTTTTTGTTGTGTGGTTTCGCACTCAAATGCTGCAAGATCAACATGACAAACTTAAATAAGACTTTAACGATTTAAAGAATCGGTAGTGTCAAGTATATAAACGCATAATATTTATCATGAAACTTACTAAATACCTCACTGAAACTGCAAATAAGCTTAAAGAAAATCCTCATTCTAGTGCTAATATTGAAGCTCGATTACTGATAAGTTATATTTTGCAAATTGACATAAACCAGCTTTTCTTAAAGGATGATTTAGATCTAACTATTGACCAAAAAAATCAGTTAAAAAAATTAATAAAAAGAAGAGTAAATGGTGAGCCAATGGCTTATATTCTTGGCAGGAGAGAATTTTATGGAAATGATTTTATTATCGATAAAAATGTTTTAGATCCCAGATGTGATTCTGAAGCAATCATTGAATTAATCAAAGAACAATATCAAAATCAATCATTACAATCCTTGAAATTAATTGAACTAGGAATTGGCTCAGGTTGTTTGATAATTTCGATCCTAATGGAATTTAAGATGTGGATGGGAATCGGAGTTGATATTAGTAAAAAAGCAATAATCATAGCAAAAAAAAATTGTCAAAAGTTTGATTTAACAACAAGGCTAAAAATTATTAATGGCGATTTATTTTCAAAAATAAAATTAAACGAAAAATTTGATATCATAATCTCAAATCCACCTTACATTCCATCTGCAGAAATTAAAAATTTACAAAATGAGGTAGCGATATTTGAGCCAAAGATTGCTTTAGATGGAGGATTGGATGGATTAGATTTCTATAGAAATATTGCCAATAAATCATCGCAGTTTTTAGAAAAAAACGGTAGCATTTTTCTGGAAATTGGTTATAATCAAGAAGAAAGTGTAATTAAAATTTTTAATATTCATAATTTTTATTTACATTCTAAAAAAGCTGATTTAGCAAATATCGTAAGAATTCTTCATTTTAAACAAGTTTAAACTAAAATAGTTAAATAAATTATTATTTATGAAAATAATTAGAAGTAATCACCAAATAAGAGAATTATTAAAATATCATCGATTACAAAATAAAAAAATAGCATTCGTTCCAACTATGGGAGCATTGCATGAGGGTCATATTTCATTAATAAAAAAAGCTAAAAATTTAGCCGAAATTGTAGTGGTGAGTATTTTTGTTAACAAAACCCAATTTAATAATGATGAAGATTTTACCAAATATCCTAGAAATATTGAGCAAGATATTTTAAAATTAACAGATTGTAAATATGGTGTAGATTATGTTTTTACTCCAGATGATTGCGAAATTTTTCCAATTAATTCTCGATTTAAAATAACCCCATTGGCTTATGCTGATTGCTTATGTGGATTGTCAAGAAGCAATCATTTTGAAGGAGTTGCATTAATTATTATCAAACTTTTTAATATTATTCAGCCAGATTTTGCAATTTTTGGCGAGAAAGATTTTCAACAATTATTGATAATTAAAAAACTGGTTGAAGATTTAAATTTTAATGTTGAGATTCACGATTCTGCAACTTTAAGACTAGATAATGGCTTGGCAATTTCTTCGCGAAATCAAAGATTAAATCAATCGCAAATCAAGATTGCTGGAGAGATTTTTAGAATTTTAAATGATATCAAAAATAATTTTGATTTAGATAAGGAAATTTTAGATAAAAAAACACAAGAATTGCTTGCAATTGGATTTCAAAAAGTTGATTATTTAGAGATTCGCGACGAACAAAATCTTAAACTAATTAACGATTTTCAAATTAACAATCCTGCAAGAATTTTTGTTGCGGTTTATCTTGGTGGAGTTAGGTTGATAGATAATCTAAAAATTATTTAAATTAATAAATTAAACATGTCTTACATCATAATCAGCAATGTTGGAATGGCAGTGATGATGTTGCTAATTTACCTTAGACAAACTCATATTCGCCTCAGATCAAAAAAAGAAATTCAAAAAATAAAACAAGTTTATGAAAATCAAATCAGTGAATTAAAAAAAGCTGAAAATTCTTTTGATGCGGAAGGTTTAAAAATTCAGGCAATGAAGGTTGATGGTTTAGAAAATCAAATTATTGATTTAAAACGAGATCGTGATAGTGAGGAAAAGCTCAGAATTAATGCTGAAAAACAAATTGAAATTGCTAATAAAAAAATGCAGGAATTGGAAAAAAGAATCGAAGATTGGTCAGTGGTTCAGGATGCGATCATGAGTGATTCAAGGGAATCTTTTGTAAAAGTTGGAAATGATCTTTTTAAAAAACTTAATGATAGTTATAAGCAAGAAGTTGAAACCAATCGAAATCTGATCGGAAGAATTGCCAAACTAGTTGAAGAGCAAAAAAATCTTATTACCAATATGGCAATTACCAATGCTCAAAATTTTTTAAATCCTAGTATTAATGAAAATGATAATAAAAAAATAATTGATGATCAAGGATCTAATCAAAATAATTTCCAAAATAATTTAACTGCTCAGCCAAGTTATTCTAGCAATAATCAAATCCTAGATGATACAGCATCCAAGAAGCTTTTGGAGGAAATAATTGAAACCATGAAAGCATCAGGAAGACTTGCCAATAAAGATTATTTTACATCTTCAAATCTTGATTTACAAAGAGCAAAATTAATGTTATGTGAATTACTTTTTGTCGATGAAAATGCGATTTATATTATTGATTTCAAAGGCATAAAATATTTTAATGAATATGAAAAACTTTCAATATCTAGTGATATTCAAGCGCAAAACTTTTTGAAAGAAAAGCTTGAAAAATATCTTGGATACTTGTCAAATCCTAAATATCTTGAAAGCATATCTCGGATTTTTGAATCATTAAGAATTCCTAAAAAAAGAATCTCGATAATATTGGCATTACCATCGAAAAAACAATTGGCGATTCTTAAAGATCTTCAATATTTTGAAAAAGCAAAAAAATTAAATATTGAAGTTATGGATTTTGATCTAATAGTTAATATTGTAATTTAGTAATTTGTCTTTTAATTAATTGCTTTCTATTTTAATCTAATAATTAATAATTTTTTTAATATGACTCAACAACTTCCTGTAATTTCTGCTAAAGCTCCTTATAAAATTGAAGTTGAAGCTGGAAAAAAATATTATTGGTGTTCATGTGGTTTATCTGCTATTCAGCCATTTTGCGATGGATCTCACAAAGCTCATAAAAATGAGGATGGAAGCAGTGTTATGAAATCAGTTCAATATGTTGCATCGGAAAATCAAACTGTTTATTTTTGTGGATGTAAGCATAGCAAAAATGGTATTTTCTGCGATGGAACTCATGCTAAAATTTAATGATCGAAAATAAATCTAAAAAAAACATTAGCAACCGCAAAATTCTTCAACAATTATTGCCGTATTTTTCTCCTTATAAAAAAGAAACGATGCTTGCCATAATTGCCTTGGGAATAACTTCGTTAATGATTCTATGTTTTGGAAAAGCTGTTAAATATATCATCGACATCGGATTTGTAAAACAAAATCAATCAATGCTTAATCTCATTCTTTTTGCATTTGTAGTTGCGATTTTAATAATGGCAATTGCTGGATATTATCGATCATTTTTGATTAACTCCGTAGCTGAAAAAATTATTGCTGATATAAGGAAAAAAATTTATAATCATATTATCCGAATCTCAGCTGAATTTTTCGAATATACCAAAACTGGTGATGTGATATCTCGTTTAACTTCTGATTGCAATATTGTCATTAACCTTATTGGCAATACTTTGCCATTTCTGATTCGCAATAGTTTGCTATTTTGTGGAGGATTAATTTTCCTTTTTACCACTAGTTTTAAACTTACTGCAATTTCAATTTTTCTAATATTCTTAGCAATTCTTCCGATAATTTTTTTTGGAAGAATTGTCAAAAAATTATCAAAAGAAAATCAAATTGCTTTAGCTACAGTATCAGCTCATATCGAAGAATCAATCAACGGAGTCAAGACTATTCAATCTTATCTTTGCGAAGATAAAGAAGTTAGAAATTTTTTTAATTTCGTTGATAATGGATTAAAAATAACTTTGCAAAAAAATCGTATTAAATCGCTGATGATTGCTTCGGTGATTGCTGTTGCATTTTTATCAATTGCATTAGTTGTTATGATTGGAAGTCGAGATGTGCTATCTCGTAAAATTAGTTCGGGAGATTTATCGGCATTCATTTTTTATGCAATTATTTGTGCAACATCTTTGGTTGCATTAAGTCAAATTGCAGGACAAATCCAAAATGCAATTGGAGCGATATCTCGAATTTTTGAAATTCTTGAAATTGAGTCACCCGTAAGAGAAAATAGCAATATTTCTTCGGTTGATATAGTTGAAAAAAATGACAATTTAAACAAAATAGAAATAAATTTTTGCGGAGTAAATTTTTCTTATCCAAGTCGAAAAGATTTACTAATTCTTAAAAATTTTAATTTAAATATCCCAGCTGGAAAAAAAATTGCTATTGTTGGACTTAGCGGATCGGGAAAGAGTACGATTCTTCAATTGCTTCTGCGATTTTATGATGTTAATTCAGGAATTATTACTCTCAATAATTGGGATGTTCGAGCTTTATCCTTTAATGATTTAAGAAAGAATTTTTCATATATCTCCCAAGATTGTTTTATTTTTTCAGGAACGATTTTTGAAAATATTGCTTATGTCGATAAGTCAATTACTGAGGCAGAAATAAAGGCAATTATCGCTGGAAATCCTGCTTTACATTTCATTGAAAATTTACCACAAAAAATGCATAGCTTTGTTGGTCAAAAAGGCATTAAACTTTCGGGAGGAGAGAGACAAAGAATTGCAATTGCTCGAGCAATTATAAAAAATTCTCCAATTCTTTTGCTTGATGAAGCTACATCAGCATTGGATAATGAAAATGAGCAAATTATTAATCGAGCAATTAACAGTTTTGCAAGCGATAAAACCATCATTACAATAGCACATAGATTATCAACTCTTAACAGTGATCATATAATTTTTATTAAGGATGGTGAAATTATTGAACAAGGATCTCATCAAGAGCTTATTGCATTGGACGGATATTACAAAAAAATGTATGAAGTTGAAAAATTGCAAAATTAAAAAAAATTCCAAAAAAATTCCAAAAAATTTATTTTTTATTTTCAACAAAATCAGTTACTAAAACTTGATTAAAACGATTGAGGATTTTATCGATATTATCCTTACTGCTAATGATAATTTCCAATGAAATTTTTCCATAATTTGCACCATTTTTTCCTTTGATTTCAGTTTTATTTGCTGAAGCTTTTAGGATGTTATCAAAATTTTCTTCTATTATTTTAAAAAGCTCAGCTTGCTCTTTCATTTTAGAATTTTTCTTAAGAGTTGTTAAGCGTTCTTGAGCCTTAGGGCAATCAGGAATTTTTGAAGTATACCAAGCTGTTTGAGCACAACTCCACATTTCACGATTATATTCTTGAATTAATAAGAAATTTTTTTTAATTGAATTGATGGTCATCTCTTTTTCTTGACGAGAATTTATCCCAAGTTTATTCCAAAAATTATCGTAATCTTGACGAGTAACATTGCCTTGCTTCATCATTAATTCCTGCAAGGCATTTTGCATGCCAAGTGCATTTTGATTGCTTTTTAACAATTCCTTATATTGAGCAAAAGCATTGGAATTGGAAAGAAAAAATAAAATAATAATTAGTCGAAAAATTTTCATAATTTATGGATCAATGTTAATTCTTATGCGAATTTTTTTTGGTATTTGGCAAGATGATAAAACATTAGCAATTAATTTTTGCAAGTTTATTTTTTTTGATGCTTTAAGATGAAGTAAAAAATGATGACGATTTTTTAATTTTTGAAGTGGAGCGGGAGCTGGACCATGTATTTCTATATTATCATTAAAAGGAAAATGCTTAATTAATTCTTTGGCAAAGCTTTTAGCATCATGCTCATTTAATGAACTAATCTCAAATCTTGCTAAACGAGAATAGGGTGGAAGATTCATTAATTGACGATTATTTAATTCAAATTTATAAAATTCAATTTTATCCTTATCAAGATTTTCAAATAAAAAATTTTTTGGATTATAAGTTTGGATAAAAATTTTCCCATCCTGATTTCTTCTTCCAGCTCGACCAATCACTTGAAGCAATGTTTGAAAACTTCGCTCCAATGCTCTTAAATCCGAGCTATAAAGCATTGAATCTGCATCAACAATTCCTACTAAATTTAGCATAGGAAAATCATAGCCTTTGGCAATCATTTGAGTTCCGATGATGATATCAACTTCATTGGCAAGAATTTTTGAGACAATATTATCTGCCTGCGCGAAGTTGGTAATACTATCGCTAGTAATTGTTAAGATCCGTGCATTTGGAGCAAAATTTTTAACTTCTTCAGTTAATTTTTCAACCCCAAAGCCAAGGCTTATTAATGAATCTTCGCTTTGGCAATGCTTACAAATATTGACAAATTTTTCATGATAATCGCAATGATGACAAATTAATCGATTTTTATTTTTGTGAAAAACTAAATTAAAATCACAATTAGGGCATTGATATTTCGTTCCACAGCTTTTGCATAGCATGACGGGAGAATATCCTCGACGATTAAGAAATAACAAAGTTTGTTGATTATTTTGTAAATTATTGATAATCTCTAATTTTAACTTATTACAAATAATTAAATTATTTTCTAACTTTTCTTGTCGTAAATCAATAAGATTAATTTTATTATAACTACCGAATCTTTGTGATAATAAAAAATGTCGATATTTCCCCGAAATTGCATTGCTATAAGTCTCAAGAGCAGGAGTTGCGGAAGATAAAATAATTGGAAAATTATTAATTTTACTTTTAATGATCGACATATCTCGAGCATGAAAATTAAAAATATCTTCTTGCTTGAAAGATTGATCATGTTCTTCATCAAGGATAATTAATCGTAAATTTTGAAAAGGTAATAATAATGCAGAACGTGCTCCAATCAATACTTTAAGAGATCCATCCGCAAGTCCATAAAAAATTTCTCGCTTAAGTTTTTTGGTGATTTTGGAATGCCATAATGCAGGTTTAAAATCAAATTGTTCTTGAAAACGACTTACTAATTGGCTAGTCAAGGCAATTTCGGGTAGCAAAATTAATATTTGAGCATCTTTAAAATTTTGATCATCTAATTTTTTTTGGTTAAAATAATTTTCTAAAATTTTAGCAATAACTGCAAAGTAAATTTCAGTTTTTCCTGAGCCAGTTACTCCGTCAAGCAAAAAAGTTTGAGATGAATTTATCTCGCAATTTATTGCTTCAAAAATTTGATATTGCGCAGGTTGAAGAGTTTTTAATTGAAATTTTTCGGGATTAATTTTTTGAGTTAAAGAAATTACTTCTTTTTTTACTTTATCGCTATTTAAAATATTAATAAAACTCCTTAGAACCAAGCCTTTATTAGCGAGATTATAATTGGAAATTTCATCAATAAATCGTAAATCATTTTTTGCTAATTTTAAACGATTATGAATTTGTAAAATTGGTTTAATTTTTTTTAATTCTAAATCAACAGGTTGATCATTTTGAATTTCTTCAACAACTCCCCAGATTAATTTTCGACAAAATTCTACTTGCACAACATTGCCAATCTCTAAATTTAAATCTTCGCTAAAATAGCTATAACTTTTTTCGAGAGCAAGAGGAAGTAAAATTTTTACAAATCTTGGCATTATTTTTAATGATTAATAAATTGAAATTTATAAATAAATTTTTACAATTGAAAACTAAACGCTATTGTAGTTTTAGTTTTTTTTTAGCCAACCAAAAATTATTAAATATTTATGAAATTTTTTATCGACAGTGCTCAAATCAATGAAATCAAGGAATTAAACCAATATGGATTGATTGATGGAGTTACTACTAATCCAACTTTAATTGCAAATTCAGGTAGAAAATTTCAAGAAGTAATTGCTGAAATCTGCGGTGAAGTATCTGGTCCAGTAAGTGCTGAAGTTGCATCAATTGATTATCAAAACATGATTCGCGAAGGAAATATTTTAAGTAAAATTGCTAAAAATGTTTGTATTAAATTACCACTAACTCTTGATGGTCTGAAAGCTTGTCGATATTTTGCCGATAAAGGAGTGCAAACTAATGTAACCCTATGTTTTTCTGCTTCCCAAGCAATTTTGGTTGCAAAAGCTCATGCAACTTTCGTTTCACCTTTTGTTGGAAGACTTGATGATATCTCGACTGATGGTTTAAATCTAATTGCTGAAATTTGTGAAATTTATCAAAATTATGATGAATTTAAAACTCAGATTTTAGTTGCGTCTGTTAGAAATCCATTGCACATTGTTGAATCAGCAAAGTTAGGAGCTCATGTTGCAACAATTCCTGCTAAGGTCATCAAGCAATTGGTTCAACATCCACTTACTTCTTCGGGAATCGATAATTTTGTTAAAGATTGGGCAAATACGGGTCAAACAATTGAATAATATTTAATAATAATATTAATTAAATTTAACAGTTTATCGCTAAACCTAATATTTTATCACTAAATCCTATAAATTATCCTAACTCTTAATGAATAATAATAAATTAAAAAAATGGCGAATTTTTGGCTATCAAACCAATATTGAATGGTATGATGTTAAAACTAAAATTAAGCAATTATTGAGAAAAATTTTTTATAATTTTTTGATTCAAGAAGTTTTAGCTTGGTTGATTATGCTCTATATTGAATTGGTATTTTTAACTAGTCGAAAAAAAATTCTAAATAATAAAATTATTAATGATTCAATAAATGTTCGCTCGCCATTGATTATTGCATTTTGGCATAATCGCTTAGTTATGATTCCAGCTATGGCAAAGCGAATAAAAAATTCTTATCCTAATTATAATTTTATGACTTTAGCATCGCGTCACGGCGATGGAAGAATCGTTGGAAGAGTCATGCAAAAATTTAGCTTAATTTCAATTTTAGGCTCTACTAAAGATGGTAGAAAATCATCACGAGGTATTGATTTTTCTAGTATGCGTCAAATTCTTGATGGGCTAAAACGAGGATATTCTTTAGGAATTACTCCCGATGGTCCACGTGGACCAAATCAAAAAATTAATGGCGATATTGTCAATATCGCTAGAATTGCTAATGCCAAAATTATCGCAGTTTCTTATAGCTCATCTAACTTCATAATTTTTAACAGCTGGGATCGTTTTAAACTACCTCTTCCTTTTGGTAAATTATCATTTTATATTGATGAAGTTCCTCTCGAAATCCCAAGAAACTCTAGTGATGAACAAATTATTGAATTTGAAAAAACTTTAACAAATAAATTAAATTTTGCTCAAAATAAAGCCGATGAAATAATTGAAAATTTTAGATAAATTTAATCCAAAAATTTGTTTTGGAAATAGCGATATATCCAAATAATTTTCTAAAATTTCTAATTTAAAATTGTAAGAGAAATATTGGCAATTGCTTGGCAAGCAATTCCTTCTTTGCGACCAATAAAACCAAGCTTTTCACAAGTTGTTGCTTTAATATTAACTCGCGAATTTTCGATATTTAGAATTGTCGAAAGTTGATTTTTCATGATTTGTTTATGCTTTGATAATTTTGGTTCTTCGGTAATTATTGTTAAATCAATATTGTTAATAATGGCATTTTTTTTATGTAAAATTTTTAAAATAATTTTAAGCATTTCTTGCGAATCGGCATTTCGCCATTTATTATCGTTTGGTGGAAAATATTCGCCAATATCACCTTCGCCAATTGCTCCAAGAATTGCATCCATTAGGGAATGAATTACTACATCCCCATCGCTATGAGCTTCAATTTTTTTATCAAATTCAATATTTACTCCAGCTAATTTTATAAAATGATTTTCATCTTTAGCGATTTCTCTAAATTTATGAACATCAAAACCTATTCCCACTCGAACCTCTTCTTTAACATTACCAAGAAGCAAGGGAAGTAAAATTTTTGCACGATCATAATCTTCTTCAGTGGTAATTTTAAAATTATTTTGCGATCCAGGAACTATTGCTACAGGGATTCCTGCATATTCATTAAGAGCAGAATCATCAGTAAAATTTAAATCTTTAAAAGCAATGTGAGAATTTAAAATATCTTCATAAATAAAACCTTGCGGAGTTTGCGCTCGCCAGAGATTTTCTCGTTCCAATGTCCATTCGATTTTATTATCATCAATTTTTTTCAAAGTATCTTCCACCGCAATTGCAGGAATAACCGCAGGATGAGTTTTTAATTTTTCTAATATTCCACTGATTATTCGCTTAGAAACAAAAGGACGAACTCCATCATGAATCAAAACCTTATCGGGATGATATTCTTTTAAAGTTTCTAAACCTATGCGAATTGAAGCTTGACGAGTTGCTCCTCCAAAAACTGGATTTAATAAATCAAGACCAATTACCGCTTCTTCATAAAGCTTAACATCATCGGGATGAATAACGCAAATTACCTCATCAATTTGCGGATGATTAAGAAATGCTAATATCGAATGACGAAGCATTGGAAATCCTGCGAGAGGAAGATATTGTTTAGGAACTCCTTCGCCTTGATTGAAACGATTTCCTCTTCCACATGCAGTAATAAGAGCGATAATTTTTTCCATAATTTATGCTAGAAAATGTTGAGAATAAATTAAAAATATTTTTTTGGTTAATAAATCTTAACAATTAAGATATTTATATAAAATACTTAGATTATGATAAAATCTATTCAATATTAACAAGAAAAATAATTGCAGGAGATTAATAATTACTTTCGGTTTTTTTAATCATTTCATTGCGAAAATTTTTGATCAAACCCTGAACTGGCCAAGCTGCTGCATCTCCTAAAGCGCAGATGGTATGACCTTCAATTTGTTTAGTTAAATCATAAAGTTGATCGATTTCTTCGACCTTAGCTTTGCCTTCAACAAATCGATCCATAATTCTCATAATCCAACCAGTTCCTTCTCTGCAAGGAGTGCATTGTCCACAAGATTCATGTTTGTAAAAATGCGATAATCTAGCAATTGCTTTGATGATGTTAGTTGATTTATCCATAACGATTACTCCTGCAGTTCCAAGTGCAGTTCCTACTGCTTTAAGCGAATCAAAATCCATTAATACATCATCGCAAATTTCTTTCTTGATAAGTGGAACCGATGATCCACCCGGAATTACCGCTAAAAGATTATCCCAACCTCCGCGAACTCCTCCAGCATGTTTTTCGATTAATTCACGAAGGGGAATTCCCATTTCTTCTTCAACATTGCAAGGTTTGTTAACATGACCTGAAATGCAAAAAATTTTAGTTCCCGTATTTTTCTCACGACCAATTGATGCAAACCAATTTGGACCTCTGCGTAAAATTTCAGGAATTACCGCAATTGATTCAACATTGTTAATAACAGTTGGAGATCCGTAAAGTCCAATAAGAGCTGGAAATGGTGGTTTTAATCGAGGTTGACCTTTATTGCCTTCCAAGCTTTCTAGTAAAGCAGTTTCTTCTCCGCAAATATAAGCTCCTGCTCCGCGATGAATAAAAATATCAAGATCAAATCCTGATTGACAAGCATTTTTGCCAATTAATTTAGCTTCATAAGCTTCATCAATTGCCTTTTGTAAAATTTGTGCTTCATTATAATATTCGCCACGAATGTAGATGTAGCAAGTATTGGCATTAATTGCTCGTGAGGCAATTAAGCAACCTTCAAGTAATTTGTGAGGTTCATAACGAATAATATCGCGATCCTTACAAGTTCCGGGTTCAGATTCATCAGCATTGACTACCAGATAATGAGGTTTGCCAATTTTTGGATCAGTTTTTTTGGGAATAAATGACCATTTTGTTCCCGTGGGAAATCCAGCTCCACCCCGTCCGCGAAGTTGAGAATTCTTAACTTGCTCGATTAAAGATTCACTTCCTAAATCAAGAAATTTTTTGGTATCTAACCAATCTCCCCTAAGCTTTGCTTCTTTAAGATTGTAGGGTTTATGACCATTAAGATTGGTAAAAATTTTATCTTGCTCTTTTAACATTTTAAAAAATTATGTGAGTTGAAATTAAAATAACTTGCCAAATTTAATTTTAATTTTTACGAAATGCAATCCAAAAAAATTTTTAAAAATTAGTAAAATATTTTTTTAAATAAAATTTTAATTAAATATTCTAACTTTGGGTTAATAAAATTTTGTTGAAATTGCCAAAAAAAATTTTTAAAAATTACTAAAGTTTTAATTAAAAATTCTAACTTTGGGTTAATAAAATTTTTGTTGAAATTGCCAAAAAAAATTTTTAAAAATTATTAAAATTTTAATTAAAAATTCTAACTTTGGGTTAATAAAAATTTTGTTGAAATTGAGTTAATGATTTACTTGCTTATTTCAACAAAGT
>CAMCSJ010000021.1 GCA_945878005.1 Rickettsia typhi
AAATTTTTCGCCAATTTTGGGTAAATCGATAAGCCAATTACAATCGCGAATCGTAAAGATTTGTTGATCTAAAAAATGTTCCTCACCAACAAAAACTTGATTATTTTGCGGATCAATTTTTATAACATAAAGTGGATTAGGATAAGCAATGCCAAGCCCTCTTCTTTGTCCGATCGTAAAATTAACAATGCCTTCATGAGTTCCTAAAACTTTTTTAGTCTCGATGTGAATAAGCTTACCAACCTTGAATGCATTGGGACGATGTTTTTTTATCACCGAAGCGTAATCGCCATTTGGCACGAAGCAAATATCTTGCGAATCGGGTTTATTAGCTATTTCAAGTGCAAATTTTTCTGCCAATTTTCTGGTATGTTCTTTGGTAAATTCGCCCAGCGGAAAATGCAGAAAATCAAGTTGTTCTTGAGTGGTTGCGAATAAAAAATAACTTTGATCTTTATGGTGATCAAATGCTTTGTGAAGCTCGGATTTGCCATCTTGGTTAATAATTTTTTGGACATAATGACCCGTTGCCATTCCATCAGCATCAAGATCGCGTGCCACTTGCAATAAATCTTTAAATTTAACATTTTGATTACATTTTACGCACGGAATTGGAGTTTCGCCACGCAAATATGAATCAGCAAAATCATCAATTACCGTTTCTTGAAAAGCATTTTGATAATTCAAAACATAATGAGGAAAGCCAAATTTTTTGGCAACTTTTTGAGCATCGTAAATATCAGCTCCAGCGCAACATGCATTCTTTTTTTTCAAGGCTTCACCGTGGTCATAAAGTTGTAAAGTGATACCAATTACTTGATAACCAGCTTCGTGCAACATACACGCAACCACAGAAGAATCAACACCTCCCGACATTGCCACCACAATTTTTATTTCAGAAATTGGTTTATTTTTAATTTGTAAAAAAGTCATTTCAATTTTTTATTTAATTTTGTTGGAGATAAAAAATTACTTCCATCAACAATTTTTTTGCCAGTTTTTTGCTCCAAAGCTAATTTGGCATCGCTAGCAATTTTACCGCCTTTTTTGGCGGGAATTTTATTTTCTTCAAAGCCTTTAGCTCTTAGATTTTCAGCAATTTGACGAGTTGAAAGTTCGGCTAAAGCGGTAAAAATTAATTCCGCTTCATTCATATGATCGCGTAAATTTTGGCTCTTTAAATTCTTTAATTTTTTATGTTGAGAAATATTTAAACCCGTCCATTCTTGATGAATTATATTGTTTAATATTGCAAATTCATCACCTTCTTTAACATCGGCATTTTTCCAGTAATTGGTAAGCTTGTTGCGAGTTTCTTGACTTGTCATTCTTTGAGAAATCCATTTTTCGCTTCGTCCTAATTTTTGCCAATTTTGTCGAGCGCGATTTATTGATTGCTCTGGATCAGCTAATTCATTAACTCTTTCATTGCCAACTTTAGCGAGCCACATTTTTATCGGCTCAGCTTTTGGACTAGGAATTGATTGAATCAAGCGAAAAATAGTTTCGGTATCGGCAACATCGGTTTTATAAAATTTTCCATCGACAGACATCATTTTCAGTTGGTTACAATTTGTAACCACCTCGCTTCCCTCTTGATTTAAGCGATGCTTCAGGACTTTCCAATAATTTCTTGACGCAGAATAATCATCTTGATTTGTCAAGATTGCGACGATGTCAATCAACGAAAAAAACCATTTTTGTTTTTCTTCGCTCCAAACGCTTCGCACTTTTTTTTCTTCAAAAATTTTTAATTTATTTTTCATAATTGGGTTTATTTTGTTGTAGTTAATTTATTCAAGAAATAATCAATCTTATCTTGATTTTCTAGTGGTTGAAATAAAGAATCTTTTTAGAAGGAATCTTTAAGTTATATTAAAAAATTTTTAAATTATTAAATCATATTTAGAAATAAAACTCCAAAAATTTAGAATTAAAAATAAAAAATTTCGCACAAAAATCTTACAAAAAAGCATTTTATATTTCTTTAAAACAACTTAAAACTGTAAATTTTTTTCCTAAAATTTCAATGTTTTTTTGTTTTTTTTAGAATTGGCTAAATTTAGATGGATTAAATTTTGTGATTTACTTCATCAACTTTTTTAAAATCTTAAAATTTTTTAAAATATTTGCAGTGAGTTGTTGCAAGTCAAATTTTAAATTCTTAAATATAGCATTAATTTTATTTTAATTTTATTTTTGTTATGACGCAAAATTTTTCGCAATCTGCCAAGCTTACTCTGCCAAACGGTAAAGAGATATTGCTTCCAATTAAACAAGCAACAATTGGTCAAGATGTAATCGATATCACCGCTTTATTCAAGGAGAGCGGAATGTTTACTTTCGATCCTGGATTTTTATCAACTGCATCTTGTGAATCAAAAATTACTTATATCGATGGCGAAAAAGGAGTTCTTCAGCACGGTGGATATTCAATCGAAGAGCTAGCTAGCAAAAGTCAATATTTAGAAGTTGCTTATTTATTGCTCAATCATGAATTGCCAACCTACCTAGAATATCAAGACTTCACGACTAATATAAAAAATAATATGTTAGTTCATGAACAAATTAACATTTTATTTCGAGGTTTTCCACGCAAGGCTCATCCCATGGCAATTATGGTTGGAGCGGTTGCATCATTATCAGCATTTTATCACGAAACTATGGATGTTACATCTAGCGAAGGAAGAATGGATGTGGTTTATAAAATTATCGCTAAAATGCCAACTCTCGCTGCGATGGCTTACAAATACTCGATTGGTGAACCGATAATTTATCCTAAGCATGATCTTGGTTTTGCAGAAAATTTTTTGCATATGCTTTTTGCTAAACCTACTGCTCCATATCAAGTAAGTCCAACAATTGCCAAAGCCATGGAGATGATTTTTGTTTTACATGCTGATCACGAACAAAATGCTTCAACCTCAACAGTTCGCTTGGCTGGTTCTTCGGGAGCAAATCCTTTTGCTTGCATTGGTGCAGGAATTTCATCGCTTTGGGGTCCAGCTCATGGTGGAGCTAATGAGGAAGTAATTGAAATGTTGCAAGAAATTGGTTCTAAAGATCGAATTCCTGAATTTATTAATCGTGCAAAAGATAAAAATGATCCCTTCAGGCTGATGGGATTTGGGCATCGTGTTTATAAAAATTATGATCCTCGTGCATCGGTTTTAAAAAAATCTTGCGATGAAGTTTTGCATGAATTAGGAATTGTTGATCCACTTCTTGATATTGCAATTGAACTAGAGCGAATTGCCTTAAATGATGAATATTTTATTTCACGAAAATTATTTCCTAATGTTGATTTTTATTCAGGAATTATTTACAAAGCTTTAGGAATTCCTACCAATTTATTTACGGTAATTTTTGCGATTGCGAGATCTGCAGGATGGATTGCTCAATGGAAAGAAATGATTGAGGATGATGCTTTTAAAATAGGTCGTCCAAGACAATTATACACTGGTAATGTAAAACGTAATTATCTTGAAATCACCAAAAGACAAATTCTCAAATGAACTCAGTTTTTGATTTAATTTTAAAAAAAATTTTCGCTAAAAAGAAGAAGGAATCGAGTGCGAAAGTTCCTGATGAAGATTTCGTTCCTTATGTTTGTCATTATAGTCCTAACACCATTTTAACCAAGAATGGAGAGCTTTTACAAATTATTCGAGTTACGGGATTTAGCAATTCTTCTGCAGTTTCAGAAATGATTTCTTTAAGAGATGCGGTTCGTGATTCACTAAAAAAAAATGTTCAAGATGTCAATTACGCTTTATGGTTTAACACTTTAAGAAGGAAAAAAAATATTAGTCCACGTGGAGAATTTGATAATATTTTTTCTAAAACTCTCAATGAAAAATGGGAACAAAAAAATAATTTAAAAAGTGAATATGTTAATGAACTTTATATTACGGTAATCATTGAAGGACTTGATACTTCGATAACTAATTTTTCATCATTAATTCGATCTTTTTCGAAATTTACTACCAAATCTTTGCATGAAAATAATCTTGCTGAATCGAGTAAAAAACTTAGCTATCTTTCTAAAAAAATTCTTGAAGATTTAAAAGATTATGGAGCGAAATTATTAGGTTTAAAAGAATGGCAAGGAGTTTTATATTCTGAACCGATACGATTTTTTGGCAAATTAATAAATCTTTACGAAGAGCGATATCCATTGGTTGCTAATGATATTTCCAATGATTTAGTAAGTCATAAAATTGCTTTTGGAAATCGCGAAATTGAAGTGATTGGTTATAATAATAAAAATTTTGCAGTAATTTTTTCTTTAAAAGAATATTTTGAAGCAAGTCCAAATGCACTTGATAGAATATTACAATTGCCTTTTGAATTTATTATCACTCAATCTTTTGATTTTTTTTACCATGAAAAAGATCTCGAAGCTTATGAATATCAAGATTATATTTTAAAAGTTAGTGGTGATGAAGAATTTCGTCAACTGGCAGGAATCGCCAATTTTACCGAAAGCAAAATCGGTAGAACAACAGATTATGGTAAGATACAAACAACCTTCATGATTATTAGTCGTAATAAAGAAGATTTATTAAAAGATGTTAAAATGGTTATAGAAGAATTTGGTAGATTGGGATTTGTTTTGGTTCATGAAGATTTATTTATGGAGCATTGTTTTTGGGCTCAGTTACCCGGTAATTTTTCATTTTTGCGTCGTCAAAAAATTATTAATACTTATCGAGTTGCAGGATTTGCCTCTCTTCACAGCTTTCCTTCGGGATCAATTGGAGGAAATCATTGGGGTTCAGCAGTTTGTGTTTTTAAAACGGTTTTAAATACTCCTTTCTTTTTTAATTTTCACGAAGGGGATATTGGACATACTGCGATAGTTGGTCCTAAGTCTTGTGGAAAAACATTATTAATAAATTTTTTACTTGCTCAATCGCAAAAATTTAATCCCAAAATTTTTATTTTTGATTTCAATAACTCTTCACAATGTTTTGTAGAAATTAGTGGTGGAAATTATTTTGACCTAAATGTTAGCGATTCTTCACAAAAAAATTATTTATCAATTAATCCACTTGAACTTCCTCAAACAAATGCTAGTAAAGATTTTTTAGAAAAATTTTTTAAAAGTTTAGTAATTTTTAGAAAAGATCATCCAACTCAACAAGAGCTTAGCTTGATACCAGAGATAATTGATCGAATTTTTGCAGCTAATTGTCAAAATTTTATAGATGCAACTCAGGCATTTAACACTCCCGAAACTATTAAAATTTTCAATGATTTACAAATTTGGAGCGAAGGAAAATTAAATCAAATTTTTACAGATAATGAAGATTTTAAATTAAGCAATAATATCAATGGCTTTGATCTTACTAAATATCAAGAACATAAACCCGTATTAATTCCAATTTTTCTTTACATTCTTCAGCGAATTGAAAATCAATTAGATGGATCGCCATCAATTATCGTTTTAAATCAAGCTTTAGATTTAATTGGCAATGTTTTTTTTAATTCACAAATTTTAAGTTTTCTTGAAAGATTGCGTAAAAAAAATTGCGTGGTTATTTTTGCATTTGATGATTCTCAAATTGCCGATTTTAGTGATTTAATTGCTGAAGCTAGAAAACTTATTGCTAGTGAAATATTTTTTCCTAATTCAAATCCTAGCGAAATTTATAAAAATATTTTTGATTTTCCAAATGACGAAATTGAAATTTTAAAAATGATGGAAATTAAAGATCGTCATATTTTAATAAAACATGCTGATGAATCACTTATTGCTTCAATAAATTTCGATGATTTTCATGCTTTATCGAAAATTCTATCATGCGATCAAAAGAATATTACTGTTATGCAAACGATAATTGGCGATTTAATTAATTCAAATCCTTCGGCAAATATTGAATTAGAAGCATTGCCAATAATTATTGAAGCTCTTGAGAATCTTGAAAATGATCGACTTGCCAAAGAGAAGGCTAAAATTATTGAAGAAACTGCTAGGCAAAGAAAATTACTTCGAGAAAAACTTGAGTTAAATGAAATTGATTAAAAATAATTTATTTCAAATTAATTTAAATATTTAAAATATTTGATTATAACGGAATCGATATTTCAACCCTTAAACCCTTGAGATCCTTAGAATCAGAAAGTTTAATCGATCCACCATGAGCAACAATTGCATCGAAAGCAATTGCCATTCCAAGTCCTGATCCACCCGAACTAGATTTAGAATCGAGATTTCTGGAATTATCGATTCGATAAAATGGCTTAAAAACATTTTCTCTTTCGATTTCAGGAATTCCTGGTCCATCATCTTCAACAACAATCAATAAATTATCTTTATTTATACTAGCAGTTAACATAACTTGTTTGCCATAGTTAAAAGCATTATCTACTAAATTTATAATTGCTCTTTTAAATGCTAGCTTGCGAAGCTCTAAGACAAAATTACCATCAAGATCAATTTTATTGATAATAATTCGATTCATTTTTCCATAATAATTAATTATTTTCTCTTGCAAAAATTCCTTGATATTTACTGATTTAGTTTTTTCTTTATCATCAAATCTTGCAAAATCAAGATATTCATTAATTAATTTTTCCATATCGCTTACATCGCTTTTAAGATCAACAATTTCAGGAGAATCAGCCATCATCTCTAATTGCAATTTCATTCTTGTTAACGGAGTTCTAAGATCATGAGATACTGCAGAAAGCATATCCGTTCTTTGGGAAATTTGACGAAGAACTCTTTCTTTCATTTTTATAAATGAAATCGTTAAAGAGCGAATTTCTTGAGAACCAACGGGACGAAGATTTGGAGCATCTTGTCCACGTCCAAATTTTTCTGCTGATTCACTTAATTTTCTGATTAATCGCAATTGATTTCGAAAAAAACTAATCGATAAGAATGAAGTTAACACAATGGTCAAACCCATCCAAAATATAAAAACATATGCACTTGAACTAGTAATTTTTTTAACCTGAACATCAAATGTTAAAACCCCTTGCGAAGTTTGAACTTTAACAATAATTAAATCATCATTTTCAGGATTTTCAAAAATTTCATAAGGCTTTAAACCGTGAGATTGTAACTCAGACTTGAATCGATTATATGGATCGATAATTGGATTTATAAATTCATAAAATTTAGAATTTCGCCAATCGCTATCGCCAATTTTTTTTCGCTTAAGTTTTCTCTTTTCTTGAAAAGAAAATTCCAAACCCGTATTGATCGTTAATTCTCTTAAAAGATTTTCATATCCGGGTTTATTAATTGAGGTTTTTACAAAAACCATTTCGGCAATAACACTTCGAGCCATATGTTTACTTATCACATCAAGATGAGTGTAATAAAAAACATAAATTGAAACGAGTTGAATTATTACTGCAGATAAAATTACGATCAATAAAA
The DNA here is from genome assembly GCA_945878005.1 of Rickettsia typhi. Classification (GTDB taxonomy): domain Bacteria; phylum Pseudomonadota; class Alphaproteobacteria; order Rickettsiales; family UBA1997; genus CAILUF01. The sequence goes on from CAMCSJ010000021.1 coordinate 7,394, forward strand.
ATCTACCGTAGAGAGATCTGGGGATGAATTTTTTAAAACGAAATTTTGCGATGGTCATTTTTTAAAATTTTTTTAAATTGCAATTAGTTAAAAATGTTTTAAATTTACAATTGCTAAATTACGAAATCAATTATGAAATCAATTAAATCAATGTTTAAATTCGTATGAATAATAAAATATCTGCTAAAAATATCAACCTTTTTTACGGTGAAAAGCAAGCATTGTTTGATATCAATCTTGATTTTAAGGAACGAACTGTTACTGCATTAATTGGTCCATCTGGTTGCGGAAAATCATCATTTTTGCGATGTATAAATCGCATGAATGATTCGATAAGTAATTGCAAAATTTCTGGAACAATTACTCTCGATGATAAAAATATTTACGATAAGGATTTAGATTTGGTTCTGCTTCGTGCATCGGTTGGAATGGTCTTTCAAAAGCCCAATCCCTTTCTTAAAACCATTTACGAAAATGTTGCATATGGACCAAGAATCCATGGCTTATTTAGCAATAAAAAAGAGCTCGATATTATTGTTGAACAAAGCTTAGCCAAAGCTGGACTTTTAAGCGAAGTAAAAGATCGACTTCACGATCAAGCTAATACCTTATCAGGTGGACAACAACAACGATTATGTATTGCTCGAACTATCGCAATTGAACCCGAAGTGATTTTAATGGATGAACCCTGCTCTGCTCTTGATCCGATTGCTACCGCAAAAATTGAGGAATTAATTGATGAGCTGAAAGAAAATTTTACGATTATTATCGTAACTCACTCTATGCAACAAGCAGCAAGAGTTTCTAACATGACTGCGTTTTTTAATATGGGTAAAATTGTTGAATATGATGCAACTGATAAAATCTTTACCAATCCAAGTAAGCAACAAACTCAAGATTATATTACGGGTCGATTTGGCTGATTTGAGGTTTCAAAAGGTTTTAAATGGGCATTATTGATTAATCTTAACAATAATTAATATTTTAGAATTATTATTGTTATTTTTAATATTTATTAGTTTTTATCAAATAATTTAGGTTTATTATGTTTGGATTTTCCATGGCAGAATTAATTGTAGTTTTTATAGTAATATTGGTTTTTATCAAACCTCAAGATTTACCAGAAATTGCCCATTTTCTAGGAAGAGCTTTTTTTCGATTAAAAAAAATTTATTACGATTTAAAGAAAAATTTTAGTGAATTAGAAAAAGAATTTGGAATTGATGATTTAAAGCAAGAAATCAATCGCGGAATTGCTGATGAAGCTAGTAAAATAGAAGAAGAAACTACCATAATTGTCGATATGTATGGCAATGAGCATCATGTAAAAAACCTTCATGAAATAAGACCAGATCTCAATCAAGATCAGCTCACCAAGGAAATTAATGAATCGCAAAATTCCTTAAAAAAATAAAATTACTTTATGATTACCCATGTTGTATTTGGGTAATAGTAGTTATTTATTGTTTACAGTTATTTATTATGTTTTAACAAGTTAAGTTTTAATTTAAACTAACTTGTTAAAACAGTGATAAACCAACAAATCAACGCTGAAGATCAAGAAATTGAATCAAGACCAAAATTCACTTTAGAATCTTTGCAATTAGCTTTTGATCAATTAAGAGCTAAATTAAAGAATGGTCAAATAGTTGAAATTATTCACGATGGATCTCCTTCGCAACTATATAACGGTAAATTTCCAAGCGATACGATTGCATCTTCTTCAATTATATTTTCTGATGAACAAAAAAATTTTCTAGATAATATTTTGATAAAAATTAATGAATATTTAATTAGAATAGGAATTTGGCAAAGACATAATATTGAAAACTCCCAGCGTGAAAAACAAATAGGCGAAAAACAGATAATTTATTTTCAATTATTAAATAGTCTTTTTTTGCAAAATAAAGATGATGTTTGTGAATTTACTTTAGAAGAAATAACTGCAATAGATTTAAATAAATTAGTTCTAATTTTTAATTATCAAAATATTGAAAATAATCCATTTAAATATTTTACAAAAGATAGTTTGAGCAGATGGCTAATTGATAAAACTTCATATCCAAATCGAACTAATATCTCATGGGAAAATGATTTAGCGATTATTTTTAAAGGTTTTGTAAATGAAAATGGCGATCGATCAATTCAAGCATTTTGCTTAACAATGCAAGAATTTAAAGATTTTTTTAGCCCTGACACTAGAGTTAGAAAAAATAAAATTATCGAATATATTTCTAGCTCTAAATATGAAGTTATTATCTCGCTTTTGGATAATGATGTCATAGAAAATCCATTCACTCCTGAGGATATAAATTTATTATTAAAAAAAATATTAACCAGCAATAATGTTAATTTAGAAATTTTTAATTGGCTAAAGAAAATGAATGCTAGTATTAATTCCCAAGAATTAGAAATTATTTGCCTAGTGCAATATTTAATAAAACCAAGCTCAAATCTAGCCAAATTATTAAAAGATTTTGATGAACAAATGCCAGGCGAATCATCATCGATTGATCATAATGCATTGATATCCATTAGAAATATTTTAAATTTATTAAAAGATACTGATAGTTATAAAGACTTTCAAAATAAATTGGAATTTGATGATTCGATAAGATCATTATTTGAATATTCAAGAACCAATATTTCAAAATTATTAGTAAGATCTATGGTTCTAGCAATCCAAAAAGGAGATTCTAGAACGATAGAATTTTTTTTAAAGAGGAGTTATTTTTCAAAAGATTTTTATAGTGAATTTTTGGTTAAAAATAATTTTAGAGAAGAGGATAATTTATTATTAACTGCGTTAAAAAAAGGAAATCATGAAATAATAAAAATGCTTTCAGGCCATGTTAGCCTTGATATCGTTGATAGTTATAAAAATAATGCTTTAGCTATAGCAATTAATCTTGGTAATGCCAAATTAGCAAAATTTATTGTAGATGAAAATTTGATATCAAATTTAAATCAAGCAAATATCAGTAAAGAAACTCCCTATTTATTAGCATTAAAAAATTCTCAAGATGAGCTAGCAATATCAATAAAGGATAAAATTGATCCAAGGGAGTTGCAACGAACAAACTATAATTTTTTAGCAAATATAGCATCTGGGTTTACGCGATTTAATCATGAAGATACTAGGCTGATACAAAAAATTCTTGATCAATTCCCAAGTGGCGAATCTTCTAAAATTAATAGAGATAAGTTGATGATATTAGCATCAAAAAATGGCAATAAAAAAATGGTTGAATTATTAATTAGCAAAGGTGGAGATGTTAATGCAGTTGATGAGAATGGCATCAGCGCTCTTCAGCATTCAGTGATGAGAAAAGATATTGCAACAACGCAAATATTACTAACAAATTCAGTTAATATTAATTATTCTAACCCATTAAATAATTCAGCGATTTTATATGCAATTGCAAGTCAAAATAATGAGATAACCGAATTATTATTGAAATCAAATCCCAATCTGTCAATGCTTAGCGAAAGAATTGAAGTTTCTCCAAGCTCATGCTTTTCTTTATTAAAAAATCCAATTTGCAAAATTACAATAAACTCGGATAATCCGCAGCAGGAAAATCAAATCATAATTTCAAATCCAGATATGATAAAACTAGTAAGGAGATTGATGAGACAACCATCTTCTCAACAACCATCTTCTCAAAGTATAAATTCATCAGCATCAAGTCTTGTTATAACAACCGAAAGAAGCTCTAATCTAGGTTAGTAATAAAAATATTTTAAATTTAATTTTAATATAAATCAAAAATCACTCCAAAAGAAATTCCGCGAGCTATTTGATTTACTGAATTTTTTTTAGCTAGATCAACATATCGACGTTTTTCAAAACTATGCCTTATCTCTATAGATGCTAGATTGTTGAGTCGATAAACCAAGCTAGTCCTGTGCTCTTGATCTAATAAATCATTACCAAAAAAAATATAACTTCTTTGCATTAAAGAGAATTTATTATTAAATTTATGATTTAATCGCAGTGATGATAAATAATTAACTTCATAACTTCGGACTTTAACATCGCGATAAGCTAAAGAAAAATCCAATTCTAACTTTTGATTCAAAAACATTCGACCCAGTCCTAAAGCAGTTCGCTGGTCATAAAAAAAATTAGAAAATTTGTCGTAAATACTACGATGATAAAAAACTCCGTAATTATTACTGCGAAAAATTCTTGCTTTTGAAGATAGCATTAAATCATATAATTCGGATTTTTTAACTTGATATTTTTTAGTTTTACCCGATCCCGTATCTGCATAATCAACTTGATGAAGAGCATTTAATTCATGAGTAAAATTTTTATTTTGTAAAACATATCGCGAATAAATTTGGTAAGATTTTGAATTATAATCTGAGCCGTAAGATCCTCCAAATGAAAGATATTGACGAGATCTATTAGATTGAAAAAACTTCTTTCCTTGCGATGAAATTAAAGCTTCCCTGTCTGATCTTGCTTCTTGTTGAGCATAAATTTTTGAAATAAAAATCACTTGAAAAATCACTAATAGTAAAATTATTTTAACAAATAACCGAATTTGAAAATTCAAATTTCTATTGATCAGCGTTAAGAATAATTTAATTCGATTTTCATATAAAAAAAATATTAAAAAATTATAATTTGTGAATTTTTTAAAAAAGAAATTTCTACATGATTTTAAAATATTTTCGAAATAATTATCGATCATTTACAACAGCGATTACTTGCGGTGCGGGGATTTACCAATTATAAAATTGGCAGAAATAAGGAGAGATTTTGTAATTTGTAAGAGAGTTGTTTGGTTTAATTCGTGGTGATCATTAAAAGTTAATTTTAATTATTGGGTTTAGTTCGTGGTGAATAATAATTGTTAAACTTAATTTTAAGTTAACAAATTATTTTTTTTGTAATTCAACTTTTGGTTGAGCATTAACTGCTTCAGGATTTGATCCTTCAACTGGAGCTTGAGAACCAGTAGCAGGTTCTACAGGAGCATTACCTTGAACTTCTGGAGATTTTACACCGTCAACTTCAGCTGGAGTTGATCCATCAGTTGGAGCGATAATTTCAACAGCATTTTCATTTGATAAATCAGGAAGTTCAATTTCTTCTTCCTTATTTTCAAATAACCAGCTAACATGGCTTTTTACAGAATCTGCATATTTCACACCAGCTAGGAATGAGAAAATTAGCAAAGTAACAACGATGATGAGTTCGACAATTTTAATCATAGAATTTAAGTTAAGTTTGTTAAAGAAATTTTATACCATTTTAATCTGAAAATTGCTTAAAAATTTATAAAATTTTTTAGAGTTTTAATTACTAAACAATTTTCTTAATTTACCTGAGATCGATTAGATCTAGGTTCATTATCTAAAAGAAAATGATAAATTTATTAAGGTTATTTTCAAATATTCTAAAATAATTTTTTTCCAATTTTCAAGTTAAAATGGTATTAATGTTTTAGATAATATTTTCAGTCATATTAAAAACTATTTTTGTTAATGCAAATAGTTTTTTAAAAAAAATTAATGATATTTAAAATTAATTTTTCTATTGATATTAAATAAAATTTTATAATGAAATTTTAATTAATATTATAAAAATTTTTAAATATTTTTAATCCAATAATAATTTTTTAACAACAAAATTTAATTAAAATTTTAAAAATGATTTTGATAAATTAAACTAAACAATATTTAAAATTGGATGCTCAATAAATCTTCTTAAAGCTTTTAAAAACTCAGCTCCAACTGCTCCATCAACAACTCTGTGATCAGAAGATAAAGTTACATTCATCATCGTAGCAATTTTGATTTGATTATGCTCAACAACTGGTTTTTCTACAGCTCTTGAAACAGCTAAAATACAACTTTGCGGAGGATTAATAATTGCTGAAAAATTATCAATTCCAAACATTCCAAGATTTGAAATGCTAAAAGTTCCACCTTGAAATTCTTCGGGTTGTAATTTTCCATCACGAGCTTTTTTTACCAATTGCTTAGCTTCTTGCGAAATTTCAACAATTGATTTTTGATCAGCATTTCTGATAATTGGAGTAATTAATCCTGAGTCGATTGCAACTGCCATTGCGATATCGACATTATTATAAATTATCGATGCTTCTTCACTCCATGAACTATTAGCTTGAGGAACCTTGCTTAATGCCATTGCAGTAGCTTTAACGATCATATCATTTACTGATATTTTATAAACAGGATTACCCTTTTCATCGTTAGAAGCTATTTCGTTTAGAGCAGATCTTAATTCTAAAAGTTTATCAATTTTAAATTCGCAAGATAAATAAAAATGCGGAACATTTTGCTTAGACTCCAATAATCTCTTAGCGATAACTTTACGAATATTGTTATTTTTAATCGTATAAAATTCTTGTGAATTTCTTTTAACTCCATCATGTTTAGAATTATTATTAGATCGAAAATCTTTAACAAAATCAATAACATCATCTTTGATTATTCGATTATGCGGTCCCGTCCCAGATATTGAATATAGCGGAATTCCAGCTTCTTTAGCGATTCTTTTTGCTAATGGACTTGCCTTAATAATTTCATCTAAAGGATTGTTAAAATCGCCGTTATTTTTAGCAGATGATTGGATTTGTGTTTTAGCGACATCTTGCTTTAAATTATCACTTTTTAAATTATTTTGTGTTTGATTATTTTGTATTTCAAGATGTGATGATTTGTTTGAAGATAACAATTCTTGATGATTATTATTCGAATTTTTATTGTCATTTTTGGCAATATTTTTCTCAGCCAATTCATCAGTTTTCTTTGCAGATAAAGGTGAATTATCTAATGATAAAATTTTATAATTTTCCAAAATTTTTTTATCTTCTCCTTCCTCTAAAATCAATGCAATACAGCTATTCACCGCAACATTTTCACTACCTTGTGCAACAAGAATTTTACCAAGAATACCTTCATCAACAGCCTCAACTTCCATGGTAGCTTTATCGGTTTCAATTTCAGCAATAACTTCTCCTGCCTTAATTTTATCACCTTCTTTTTTAATCCACTTTGCCAAATTACCTTCTTTCATCGTTGGTGAAAGAGCTGGCATTAAAATTTCAATAGCCATAATTATCCTGTGTTAAAGTTATTTTAAACTTAATTTATTTTCTAAATTTATTAAAATAAATTATTTAAATTTAGTAAAATTATTTATTTTTGTAAGTCGAATTTAAATTAGCGACATATTTTTAAAATTGAAATATCGCTTGACTTTATCAACTATTTTTTAATTGGTAAAACTTAAAATTAGAATAGTTTTTAACTAAAAAAAAGTCTATAAATTTTTTTCAAAAAAAATATAAATTTTATTTACGACTATCAAATCCATCGCGGATTGCCTCACCAACAAAAACTAACGAGGATAAAATTATGGTAATAATTACAAAACCCGATATCCCAAGCCAATAAGCTTGAATATTATTCTTACCTTGAGCAAGAATCTCTCCAAGAGATGCACTTCCTACTGGCAGACCAAATCCAAGAAAATCTAATGCAGTTAGTGATCCCAATGCTCCCGAAACTAGGAATGGAAGATTGGCAATGATTACACTAGAAGCATTTGGTAAAATATGTTTAAAAATAATCCTAAATGATCCAGCTCCGAGTGCGCGACTTGCCATAACAAATTCAAAATTGCGTAATCTTAAAAATTCTGCACGAACGATTGAAGATAAAGACATCCAGCTAAAAATCATCATAATAAACAGCAAAGAAAAAAAACTTGGAGCGATAATCGCTGAAAAGATAATTAACAAAAACATCATTGGTAGACTTGACCAAATCTCGCTAAATCTTTGCAAGGCAATATCGGTAATTCCAGCGAAATATCCTTGAATTGCTCCTAAAAAAATTGCAATAATTGCAGAAAATAAACTTAATAAAATTGCAAATATCAATGAAACTCTTATCCCATATATTAGCCTAGCTAAAACATCTCGACCTTGGTCATCAGTACCCAATAAATTTGTTGAATTAGGTGGAGATGGAGCTGGAAATTGACTCGAAAAATTAATAGTATCATAACTAAATTCTATTACGGGCATCAACATCCATCCTTTTTTATCAATTAAATTTACGACATACGGATCACGAAAATCTGCAATTGTTCGTAATTCTCCACCTAGATCTAATTCGCTAATTTCTTGAATGATTGGTAAAGATATTTTGCCATCAAACCATAATAATAAAGGCTTGTCATTGGCAATAATTTCTGCAAAAAGTGATGTGATAAATAAAAAACTCAAAATAACTAAAGCTACTAATCCTCGTTTATTTTTCTTAAATCTAATTAGGAATTGTGATTGATTATTTTTTTCTAACATTTTTAATAAATATGTTTTATAATTAACAATTAATTACATTTCGAATTTATAATTTAAAGAATTTAAACTAAATTTTGCAATTGAAAATTTTATTTTTATTTCAAAATCTTATTTCAAAGTTTATTGCAACAACATCTTTTTAGGATCGGAAATCTAAATCAAGAAATCGCTATTTTTGTAAAAATATTTATTTAATTTAATTACTCCTCACCTTAAGCCCTCTAAGCCGCAAGCGGGGCGAGGGAGTAGATCGAGATTTCCTCTAAATTTAATTTGATTACCCCTCACCCACCCCTCTCCCTTAAATCCCTACAATTTCGCTAAATAGTCTCGAAGCTCTCGGGCTCAAGCTCCCCCCTTGAGGGCTTACATCCCTACAATTTCGCTAAATAGTCTCGAAGCTCTCGGGCTCAAGCTCCCCCCTTGAGGGCTTACATCCCTACAATTTCGCTAAATAGTCCCGAAGCTCTCGGGCTCTAAGCTCCCCCCTTGA
>CAMCSJ010000022.1 GCA_945878005.1 Rickettsia typhi
ACTAATCTACGAAATGGTAGATCAGTAACTCCCGACATTGGAGCTAACAAAGCATTTCCTAAAATTTTTATTTTACCAATTTCAATCATTGTTATTTATAATTGTTAAATTTTATTATTTTAATTATAAATAGTTAGATTTTATTGCCAATAAAATCATAAGTAAAAGCAAATTTTTTAACTTCATTTTCATCTAAAATATTTCGTAAATCTAAAATTTTTAAATTTGGATTTAATTCTTTTATTTTTGCTAGATTAATCTGGCGATATTGTTCCCATTCCGTTGCAATAACCATTAAATCGCATTTTGCAATTTCGTGATAAATATCATCAATAAATTCAATATTTTTATAATCATCAAGTTCAATTAAAGCATTATTTTTAGCTTCAAAATCATGAGCAAAAATTGTTGCAATTTGCGGAGCAATTTCTTTAATAATTGCAATTGAAGGACTATAGCGAATATCATCAGTATTGCCCTTAAATGCTAATCCTAGCCATAAAATTTTCTTATTTAAAAAATCACCATCAAGAATTTTAAGAATTTTTTTTACCATTAAATTCTTACGATTATTATTTGATTTTACTACGGTCTTAATTAGCGAAAGATCAGTATTGCTAGCATTTGCGGTATTTACCAATGCCAAAATATCTTTAGGAAAACATGATCCACCAAATCCCGGTCCGGGGTTTAAAAATTTCTCTCCAATTCGCGAATCTTGACCCATCGCCTTGGCAAGATCTTTAATATTTCCTCCGATATTTTCGCATAAATCTGCAAGCTCATTAATAAAGGCAATTTTAGTTGCCAAAAAAGAATTTGAACCATATTTAATCAGCTCGGAAGTTATGATATTGGTGTGAAAAATTTTTGATGATGGAAAAAAATTATAAATTTCTTCGAGAATTTTTTTTGCTTGCTGATCATCATATCCAATCACGATTCGATCAGGTTGCATAAAGTCTTCAACTGCAGATCCTTCGCGAAGAAATTCAGGATTTGATGCTACAAAAAATTCAACATTTGGATTGATTTTTTTTACCAATTCCTTAATTTTTTGACCAGTTTTAGCAGGAACAGTTGATTTAGTTACGATTAATTTTGATGAAGTTGAATATTTAGCAATCTCAATAGATGCTTCTAAAACATAGGATAAATCTGCACTACCATTTTCATCTTGTGGAGTTCCAACTGCGATAAAAACTGCTTTTGCATCAATAAGAGCTTCATTGAGATCAGTAGTGAATGAAATTTTTTTCTTATCAACTACTTCACTAAGCATTTCCTTTAATCCTGGTTCATAAATTGGAATTTCGCCTTTTTTTAATAGCTCGATTTTATTAGCAATTTTATCAACTGCGATAACATCATGACCAATTTTAGCAAAGCAAATCGAGGATACAAGTCCAACATAGCCAGTTCCAATTACAACGATTTTCATAATTTTTAATTATTAAATAATATTTTCAATATTAGTGGTTTATAATAGTTTTTAACTAATTTACTTTAACTCTAATTCTTTTATAAAATAATCAATAGTTTTAGTTAAACCTTGATCTAAGTTAATTTTTGGTGAAAAATGAATTAAATTTCTAGCTCGATCAATCACTGGCTTTCTTTGAGTTGGATCGTTAACAGGGATATCTTGATAAATAATTTTTGATTTCGAATTTGTTAATTTAATAATTTTATTGGCAAGTTCTAACATTGTAAATTCGCTCGGATTTCCAAGATTTATTGGTCCAAAATCTTTACCTTGATAATTCATAAAATTAATAATTCCATCAATCAAATCATCAACATAACAAAAAGATCGAGTTTGATTTCCTTCGCCATACATTGTCAAATCTTGATTTCGAAGAGCTTGGACAATAAAGTTGGAAACAACTCTTCCATCATTAATCGACATTCTTGGACCATAAGTGTTAAAGATCCTAACTACTCTAATATCAACTCCATATTGATGATGATAATCAGAAAATAATGTTTCGGCAACTCTTTTACCTTCGTCGTAGCAAGATCTTGGTCCCATGGTATTAACATTTCCAAAATATTCTTCAATTTGAGGATGAACCAATGGATCACCATAAACCTCGGAAGTAGATGCTTGAATAACTTTAGCATTAACATTTCTTGCTAAATCCAAAACATTAATTGCCCCTAAAACACAAGTTTTAACAGTGTGAATTCGATCATGTTGATAATGAATTGGCGATGCAGGACAAGCGAAATTATAAATTTCATCAACCTCGAGATGCAAAGGAAGAGTAATGTCGTGACGAATTGCCTCAAAATTAGGATTAGCAAATAAATGGTTAATATTTTTTTTCCTTCCCGAAAAATAATTATCCAAAGATATTACTTCATTTCCTTGAGCCAAAAGTTTTTCACATAAAAATGATCCTAAAAAGCCTGCTCCACCTGTTACTAAAATTTTTTTCATTAATTATTTATTTTTACTTAAAAATTCTTTAATTTCTTTGATGTTAAACTCTTGCAAATTTCCACGAAATCTCATAATTGCATCGCCTTTTTTATCGATTAACCATGTTTCTGGAACTGCTTCAATTCCAGCTAATTTGGTGAATAAACCATTTCCATCCGATACGACTTTAGTAAAAGGATTGGCATTTTCTTCAAGATATTGTCGAGCATTTTCATCGACATCTCGCCAAGCAATTCCGTAAATATTAATAATTTTTTCTTCACTTAGCGATAATAAAATATTATGCTGCGCATGGCAAGTTGTGCACCAAGAAGCAAAAAAATTAATCAGTGAATATTTTCCTTCTAAATCTTTTTTTGAAAAAATTTGATCATTGCTAAAAATATCATTAAAAGAAAATTCAGGAATTGTAATATTGGTTCGAAAAAATGAAACATCACTTTGCCCTTCCTCAAGCTTAGGAGCTGACTTTGGAGAGTTTTTGGTTATTTTGTAAGTTGCAATTAAAGTTATTGCCAATAAAATTACAAAAAAAATAAGATAAATAAATTTTTTCATGGAAGATATTTTAAAATTAAAAAAATGAATAACAAATTTGAATTCACTTTAAAAGCAAAAGAAAATAAATCAAGAAGAGGAATTATAAAAACTTCTCGCGGAGAAATCAATACTCCTGCTTTTATGGTTGTTGGAACTGCTGGAACAGTTAAGGCGTTAACTAATGACGATGTCAAAAAATCTGGAACAGAAATAATTTTAGGAAATACTTATCACCTAATGCTTCGTCCGGGTGAAAAATTAATTTCTGAAATGAAAGGATTGCATAATTTTATGAATTGGCATGGTCCAATCCTTACGGATTCGGGTGGATTTCAAGTGATGTCACTTTCAAAAATTCGCAAAATTAGCGATCAAGGAGTTGAGTTTTCATCACATATTGATGGCGAAAAATTTTTTGTATCTCCCGAAAGATCTATTGAAATTCAACATGCTTTAGGAAGTGATATTACGATGATTTTTGATGAATGCGTTCAATATCCTGCAAGTTATGATCAAGCTTCAAAAGCCATGGAGCGTTCAATTGACTGGGCAAAGCGTAGTAAAAATGCATTTAAAATTCGCGATGGTCATGGAATTTTTGGAATTGTTCAGGGATCAACTTTTCAAGATTTACGAAAAATCTCTGCAGAAAAATTAATCGAAATTGGATTTGATGGATATGCAATTGGAGGACTTGCAGTTGGGGAAGGGCAAGAAGAAATGTTCAAAGTTTTAGATTATTGTGTTGATTATCTTCCAAGCGATTATCCACGATATTTGATGGGAGTTGGAAAGCCAAGCGATATCGTTGGAGCAGTGCTTCGTGGAGTTGATATGTTTGATTGCGTAATTCCAACCAGATCAGGGAGAACTGGACAAGCCTTTACCCATCAAGGAGTAATCAATATTCGCAATGCCAAATATCGTCAAGATCACTTACCTCTTGATGAAACTTGCAATTGTTATTCTTGTAAAAATCATTCAAGATCTTATCTTCATCACTTGGTTAAATCTAATGAAATTCTAGGATCAATGCTGTTATCCCAACATAATATTTTTTATTATCAAGATTTGATGCGTAATATTCGAAGTGCAATTGAAGAACAAAGATTTACTAAATTTGCTGAGGATTTTTTAAAAAATAATCAAATTAGTGAAGATTAACAAAATTGATTAATATCGATTAATTTGTAATTATTTATAAATTTATTATTGATAAATTATTGCAAATTATTTATCAGTAGCAGAATTCCAAATTTGCTTAGCACTATTGCCAATTATTTTAACTTTGTGACTTTTTTCATCAAAATATTCCATGGCTTTATTAACGACGGGAATCAATGCCATAATGATTGCAATGACGATGATGATACGAATTAAAAACATAATTTTCTAAATTGACAATTTGACCTAAAGTAAATAAATTTAGGAAAATAAATTTAAGGAAGTTTAAATTTAAGCAAATTCACTGTGATTATTTGACTTAAAAAATAAAATTCAAATAAAATTTTTTAAAATTTATTTAATAAAATTAAGAAATAAAATTATGGGCCAAAAAATTAAAAATATATCTGCCATTGAGATTCTTGATTCAAGAGGATATCCAACTCTCGAAGCAAAAGTTGTTTTAGAAAATAATATCACCGCAATTTGCAGTGTTCCATCAGGTGCATCGACGGGAAAACTAGAAGCATGCGAGTTAAGAGATAATGATCAAAAAAGATATCTTGGCAAAGGAGTTTTAAAAGCAGTTAAAAATGTTAATGAAATAATTGCCAAAAAATTAATTGGTTGCGAATTTGACAATTATCAAAAACTTGATGAAATTTTAATAAAACTTGACGGTACTCCAAATAAATCAAATCTTGGTGCAAATGCTATTTTAGCTGTTTCTCTGGCATTTGCCAAAGCATTAGCTAATGCAAATAATCAACAATTTTTTGAATTTTTAGGCGATGAAAATTCTTTGATCTTACCAGTTCCAATGATGAATATCATTAATGGTGGAAAACATGCTGATAATCCAATTGATATTCAAGAATTTATGATTGCTCCACTTTCCGCAAATTCAATTAAAGATGCGATTCGCATGGGCGGAGAAGTATTTCACAATCTTAAAAATTTACTCAAAAAAAATTTACTTAACACCAATGTTGGAGATGAAGGTGGATTCGCTCCCCAGTTAAGATCAGCGAATGAAGCACTTGATTTTTTATGCCAAGCAATTGAAAAATCAGGATATAAATTGGGTCAAGATTTTATGCTTGCTCTTGATTGCGCATCATCGGAATTTTATCAAAATGGATTTTATGAAATTAAGTCTGAAAGCAAGAAGCTCAATAGTTCACAAATGGTCGAATATTATCAGGATTTAATTAAAAACTATCCGATTTATTCAATTGAAGATGGTTGCGCTGAAGATGATCACCTAGGATGGCAAGAGCTTACGAAAATTCTTGGCAAAAAAATTCAATTGGTTGGGGATGATTTATTTGTAACAAATCCTAATATTTTGCAAGATGGAATTTCTAAAAAAATGGCAAATGCAATTTTAATTAAACTCAATCAGATCGGAACTTTAAGCGAAACAATTGCAACAATTAATATCGCCAAAAATGCTAATTATTCAAACATTATTTCTCATCGCTCTGGTGAAACTGAAGATACTTCAATTGCCCATCTTGCGGTTGCAACCAATGCAGGTCAAATCAAGACAGGATCGCTTTGCAGAACTGATCGAACTGCAAAATATAATGAATTAATTCGCATTGAAGAATATCTCGGAAGTAAAGCGAAATATGCTGGAAGAAAAATTTTAAAAATTTAGAAAATTGATTTAAATTATTGTTAAATTTTAAATTTTTGAAATTGACTATCAAAAAAACTTTACTAAAATTAAGATTAATTTTTTTAAAATTGAAATTTTTTTAAGATGAATTTATCTTTCCTTGATCATTTAATATCTAAGCAAAATAATTTTTTAGCATTATTATTGGCGATTTTGCTTCATGTTGCAATACTACATAATCCTAGTTCAAAGCCAAGCTTATTGGAAATTGAAAAACAAATCATTACAGTTTCGCTAGTTGCAGAATCAAGCATTGCTTCCAAAAGTGAAATCCTTTTTGATCAATCAAAAAATCTTAAAAAAAATCTCGATCAATCGCAAAATAAAAAATTAATTACAAAAACTACCTCAGGTAAAACTGCGAAAAACGCTACTGCAACTAATTCCGCAGATGTTGAACCAATATTTGATGCCAATCATCTCAATAATCCTTCGCCAATTTATCCCGAAATCGCAAGGCAAAGAGGCATTGAAGGAGAAGTTGTTCTTAAAGTTAGAGTTAGTAGAATTGGTAAACCAATAATCATCGATATTTTTAAATCTAGCGGTTCGCAAATCCTTGATATAACAGCTCTTGAAACTATAAAAAAATGGCAATTTATTCCAGCTAAACAAAATAATAAAATTGTTGAAGCTGATGTTATGGTTCCAATTATTTTTAAAATTATTTAATTATGAATTTAAGTTCGATTTTTTTTAGTGGAGATGTGGTTTTAACTCTTGTCTTCATTGCCTTATTAGCTATGTCTTTATTGAGTTGGTATGTAATTTTTTACAAAGGATTAAAGCTTAAAAATGAATATCATGCCTATAAAATTTTCTGCAAAAATTCGCTAACAAAAATAAATTGGGTTGAAGATTTTTCTAAAATTTCAAAACAATCTGATTTTAAAATTTCTCAAAATTTATCAAGCAAAAATTCTATAAATTTTTTAATCAATGAGATTAATAAAATTAATCCAACCTTAGAAAAATATAATCCCGATCAAAAAAAAGAAATATTAACCATGCATTTAATTCAAGCACTTGATGAGATTAGATTTAAACTTGATCATGGTCTGACCATTTTAGCTTCGATTGGATCTTGTGCTCCATTTGTTGGATTATTTGGAACGGTTTGGGGAATTTATCACGCCTTGGGAAATATTGCTCAGCAAGGTAATGCTGGATTAAATATCGTTGCAGGACCAATCTCTGAAGCGCTTATCGCAACAGCATTTGGATTATTTTGTGCAATTCCTGCAGTTCTTGCTTATAACAGCTTTGTTCGCTTAAATCGACTTCTAGTTCAAAATTTAAGACATCTAGCCGAACAGCTTACCGTTTATTTACCAATCAAAAATTAATTGTTAAATGAAAAATAATTTTCAAAGGGAAGAATTACAAGCTCCATTGTCTGAAATCAACATGACTCCAATGGTTGATATCATGCTGGTTTTATTAGTTATTTTTTTAATAACTGCTCCAATTATTAACTCAGCAATTAATGTCAATCTTCCTAAAGAAAATGCAAAAATTATTAGCGAAGAAAAAGCTATTACCATTTCGATAAACAAGGAAGGTAGGTTTTTTTTAGAAGAAGCAGAAATGAGTTTAGAAGATTTATCAAATCATTTACAAAAAATATCTTTGGAAAATCCTCAACAAATGATACATCTTAGAGCTGATGAGTCTGTAGAATATAAAGCAGTTAGCAGTGTTTTAGCAACTGCCCAAAAAATTGGCTTAAACAACATTTCATTTATTACTCAAAATTAGTAATAAAATTGTTGCTAATTTACAAAATAATGACAAATTTGGAAAATAAAATTGGATTAAAATTAAATTATTTTACCAACTTTAGAACTTCTAAAATTTAAGCAATTTTATGCTATTACAAATTCCACAAATTCTCAATCAACAACTTACTAGCGAATTAAGAAGTGCATTACAGCGAATTGAATGGACGCCGGTCATTAATAAAGAAAATAATCACAATAACAATCCCAATAATGTTATAAATTTCTTTCAATTACCCGAACAATCCATTGAGGCTAAATATTTTGCAGGTCAAATAATTTCAGCGGTTGAGAATAGTCCACTTTTTATTTCATCATCATTGCCAAAGAAAATCTATCCTCCAATTTTTCGTAAATTTTGTGAAAATCAAGGATATTCAACAAGGATCGATAACGCAGTTAAACAAATTCCTGGAATGCCAATTAGGGTTCGCCTTGATTTATCTGCAACAATTTTTTTATCCGATCCAAATGAATATGAGGGAGGAGAATTAGTTATTGAAGATAATTATGGAACTCAACAAATTAAACTTCCTGCTTCGCATTTAATTCTTTATCCTAGCACTAGTTTGCATTATCTTAAGCCTGTTAAAAATGGCAATAGAATTACTGCAACATTTCATGTGGAAAGTATGGTTAGGGATGATTTAAAGCGAACAATTTTATTTGACATGGATAATTCGATTCGATCAATGATTGACAATGAAAATCTTCATCGTGAAGTAAGTAATTTTACGGGAATATATCACAATCTCCTGAGAATGTGGAGCGATGTTTAAGTTGAATAAAGCTTATCTCTAAATTAAAAATTTCAACAATATTTCAAATCGAAAATTGATAAATTTAGAAATTTTAACCTAATTTTTTAACTAGAATTTTTTAAAAAATAACAAAATTATTTTTGATATTTTTTATTGATATATAATTGCTGAATGATTGAAAGAATATTGCTCCAAGTCCAATAAATTACTAATCCTGCAGGAAATGTTGCCAAAACAAATGTCAAAACATAAGGCATAAATTTTAAAATTTTTGCTTGAGTTGGATCACTTGTAGCAGGGCTAAGTTTTTGTTGAACTATCATGGTAATTCCCATCAATATTGGCCAAATACCAACATGAAAACTTTCACTCACTTCAAAAGGTAAAAGTCCAAATAAATTAAATAGCGAAGTTGGATCAGGAGCAGAGAGATCTTTAATCCATCCGTAAAATTGCGCATGCCTCATATCAAGAGTTACAAATAAAACTTTATAAAGTGCAAAGAAAACTGGTATTTGAATTAATACGGGTAAACATCCCGATGCAGGATTAATTTTTTCTCTTTTATATAAATTCATCATTTCCTTATTCAATGAAAGCTTATCATCTTTAAATCGCTTGCGAAGATCATCAATTTTGGGTTGCAAAGTTCGCATTTTGGCAATTGCCTCATAGGATTTATTTGCCATTGGAAACAATGCTAGTTTGATCAAAACAGTCATTACTAAAATTGCTAAACCAAAATTTCCTAAAAATTTATTTAAAAAATCAATTATAAAAAAGAACGGTTTTGTTAAAAAATAAAACCAACCAAAATCAATTGCTCGATCAAAAAGTTTTAATTTTAATTCATGAGAATATTGATCCAAAAGCTTTACCTTCTTTGCTCCTGCAAATAAATGATGTTGAAGTTTTATTTCATCTCCTGCGGAAATTTTTATCTCATCGCCAACAAAGTTAGTATTAAAAAAATTATTTTTATTCTTGTTATTATAATTAAATTTAGCACTGTAAGCCATTGATTTATCTGGAATCATAGCACTTAGCCAAAATTTATCCGTGATCCCTAACCAACTGCCATTTTCCGAAGAATCCGCAAAAATAAATTCCTTATCCTCAATTAATTCTTCATATTTTTTTTCTTGCAATACTCCTTGAATTGATCCGATTGCTCCTTCATGTAAAATATAATTTGACTGAGGAAGATTATTGAGAATACGATTTATTCGACCATAACTAGCAATACTTAAATCAGATTTTGAATTATTTTTTACAATCTGCGAAATTGAAAACATATATTGTTCATCAATTGAAATTGCGATAATAAACTCCAATGATTGATTATTTTTCCAGCTTAATATTAAATCATTACCAACCGATAATTCCTTACGATTAGCAGTCCAAATGGTATCTGGATTAGGTAAATCAATTTTACTATTATTTGAAATCCATCCAAAATCTGCGAAATATCGAGTCTTACTATCGCTTGGCGAAAACAATATCACTTCTTTATTTTCGAGCTTGGAATTATATGGTTTTTCAAAATAATTAACAAAGGTTAAATCATCAAATCTTGCTCCTTTGAGGAAGATCGATCCGTGAAGTGTTTTAGTGTTTATTTTTACTCGTTGATTTTGAGTTTGACTTAGAATATCTTCGCGAGTTTTGAAAGTTTGAGACTCAATGATATCATTATTTTTTGGCAATAATTTATTATTTTTTTCATTGTTAATAATTGGTTTTTCTAAATCATCATTTTTATTTAAATCAAGTGAATTATTTTTTTTAGAATTATCAATTGAATCTTGATTTTGCTGGTTATTATTTAACTGGTTATTGATTTCATTTTGGATTTGAGCATCGTTTTTTTCAATTCTTGGTTTTTCATAAAACCATGCCCAAGCCAATAAAATAGCAAATGAAATTACCGTAGCTAAAATTAAATTTTTATTGTTAGTTTGTCCTTGCATGTTTTAAATATTAAGTCGATTGGAAATTTATTTTTTAATATTGTAAATAAAGGTAATTTTCTTTACAACCAAGAATTGTTAATAAAGCTTATAAAAATTTTTTAAATAATTTATTTTTTAACATTTTTAGAGTTTTTAGTTTTATAAATTTTAGTTTTGGAATTTATAACATTAGAAGTTTTGGATTTATAATCGATAAGGCAAGCTTCTAAAGCTTCTTCAACCTTTTGTATTGGTTTTATTTCGATGTTATTTAAAACTTCTTTAGGCATGTCTTCCAAATCCTTAAGATTATCTTTAGGGATTAAAACTATTTTGATTTGTCCTCTTAATGCAGCAAGAAGTTTTTCCTTCAATCCTCCAATTTCCAAAACATTTCCCGTAAGAGTTAATTCGCCTGTCATTGCGATATCTTTGCGAACTTTTTTATTAGTAATTGCTGATATTAATGAGACGCATAATGCAACACCTGCAGATGGTCCATCCTTAGGAGTTGCTCCTTCGGGAACATGAATGTGAAAATCATATTTATTAAATTGCTTTGGCTCAATATTAAGAGATTTTGCGATATTTCTTGCATAACTAAAAGCGGTAATTGCTGATTCCTTCATAACATCGCCAAGACTTCCGGTAGTTTTGATTTGCCCAGTTCCATCAAATCTAAGTGCTTCAATATCAAGAAGATCTCCTCCATATTCAGTATAAGCCAATCCCGTAGTAACTCCAACCATATTTTCCTTATGAGCTACTCCAAAATTTTTCTTTTCTACTCCAGCATATTTATGAAGGTTTTGATTAGTGATATGAAGAGCTGATGCTTGATTGGTAACAATAATTTTTGCTGATTTACGAGCTAAATTTGCAATTTCGCGATTAAGATTTCGAACTCCTGCTTCGAATGTATATCGACGAATTAACGAAAGAATTGCTTCATCGCTAATCGTTAATTCTTTTGGCTTTAAACCATTTTCTTTAAGCTGTTTTTCAATTAAATGCTCTTTGGCGATATGAACTTTTTCATTTTCGGTATAACCAGAAAGTTTGATTATTTCCATGCGATCTCTCAATGGTATCGGGATAGTACTTAAGCTATTTGCAGTACAAACAAACATTACTTTTGATAAGTCATAATCAACTTCCAAATAATGATCAGAAAAATTAGAATTTTGCTCAGGATCAAGAACTTCTAGAAGAGCAGATGCAGGATCGCCTCGAAAATCATGAGACATTTTGTCAATTTCATCAAGTAGCATCAAGGGATTAATGGTTTCAGCTTTACGAATTGACTGAATTATTCTTCCTGGCATTGCACCGATATAGGTTCGACGATGTCCTCTAATTTCAGATTCATCACGAACTCCACCCAGTGAAACTTTAACATATTTTCGGTTTAGACTTTCTGCAATTGATTTGGCGAGAGAGGTTTTTCCTACACCCGGAGCTCCAACTAAACATAAAATTGGACCTTTTGATTCCTTGGTTTTCATTTGCACAGCAATAAATTCAAGGATTCTTTCTTTGACTTTTTCTAAACCAAAGTGATGTTTGTCGAGGATTTTTTTTGCCTTATCAAGATCATTTACCAATTTGGTAGTCTTACGCCAAGGAAGAGCTATAATCCAGTCAAGATAATTGCGAACAACTCCTGATTCCGAAGAATATGGATTCATTTTTTCAAGCTTTATCAACTCTGCATCACATTTTTTGGCAACTTCTTTTGGTAAATCTAATTTGGAAATTTTTTCTTTAATTTCCTTAAATTCATTTTCATCATCTTGACCAAGTTCTTTTTTAATTTTCTTTAATTGCTCATTAAGATAAATTTCTTTTTGATGTTTACTAAATTTTTCTTGAATCGATTTATTAATTCTTTCTTCCGCTTCGCCAATTTCAATTTCTGCTTTAATTATTTCTAATAATTTATAAAACTTTTTATCAATTCTGTTTTCGCTTAATATTTGTTGTTTATTCTTAACAGGTCCTGATGTATAACTTGCAATGGTATAAGCAATTTCATGAGGAGTATTGAGTTTAGTGATTGCAGTAAGAACTTCGGGAGTAATTCTTTTATTAAATTGCGAATAGCGAGCAAAATTTTCAAGACAAGCTTTTATCAATCCGAGAACTTCGTTATTTTCTGTACTGATTTTTTGTTCACCAACAATTTCAATTTCACAACAAAATAATTTTTCAGTACTTAAAGCTTTTTTAACAATTGCTCGAGATGTTCCCTGAAGTATGGCTTTAAAGGTTCCATCTGCAGTTCTTATTGCTTCAATTATATTGCAAACTGTTCCCGTAGGATAAAGATTTTTTTGTTCAAATTCATCAGTATCAGGATTGACTTGAGTAATAGCAAAAATTGGCGAACCAGATCTTCTTGCTTCCTCAATTGAATAAATTGATTTTTCTCTACCAATTAGGATGGTTGTAGTCATCTTGGGAAAAATAACAATATCGCGAAGCGGTAAGGCATTAATTTTTCTATTTTTGATTTTATTATCTTCTTTCATATTATCTTCTTTCATATTTTTTAAATTATGGTTTTAAATCGGCATTACGATTTAGATCAACATTGAGTACGAGTCCAAAGCCTATCATCATTGATGCCATAATTGTTCCACCATAAGAAATAAATGGCAATGGAGCTCCAACAACAGGAATCAAACCCATAACCATCGCGGTATTAATAAACATGTGAGTAAAAAAAATACTAACCACTCCAAGTACTAACAATCTTCCAAATTGATGTTTAGTTTTAACAGCTATATTCGTGCATAACATTATGATTCCACAATAGATCGCAATGGTAAAAACACTTCCTAAAAAACCAAGTTCTTCAGAAAGCATTGTAAAAATAAAATCAGTTTGCTTTTCTGGTAAAAAATTTAATTGACCTTGAGTTCCTTTAAGATAGCCTTTTCCAAGCATTCCACCCGAACCAATTGCAATTTTAGATTGAATAATATTATAACCACTTCCCAAAGGATCGTTATTAGGATTAACAAAGGTAAGAATTCTTTGCTTTTGATAATCATGTAAAGCAAAACTCCACATCAATGGAATTGCCAAAACAACCACCATACCAACAGATAAAAACTTCCACAATTTTACTCCTGCTAAAAATAAAACTGACACTCCGACAATTACCAAAATTGTTGCAGTTCCTAAATCAGGTTGATGAAAAATAAAAACCGCAGGAATCATTACCATCATCAAAGGTGGAATTACAAATCTAATTTTACCAATATTTTCAATTTCAATATTATAAAAATAACGAGCTAAAGCAAAAACCGTACAAACTTTCATAATTTCCGAAGGCTGAATAGTCAAGGATCCAATACGAAACCATCGTGTTGCACCCATCGCATTATGACCCATAATATCAACAATTATAACTAAACCTAATGCACCTAAATAAAAAAAATAAGATGCCTTAAACCATATTTTAATATCAGTAATTCCAATGAATAACATCAATGGGAAAAATATGCAAAAAAATCCTAATTGCCTAAACAACCAAGGACGAAATGATCCTCCCGCAGCGGAATATAGCATTAAAAATCCAATAAATGCCAAAATTGTGACAAGCCAAATAAGCAACCAATTAAGCTGTTCTAGTCTTTGTGCAATTGGAATTTTTTCTTGGCTAATAAAATTCATAATAAAATTTGTAAATTTTAACTAACAGATCCAAATAATAAATCCAAATGATAAATAAATCTGATTAAATAAATCTGAATCTTTGATAACAAAAAACAATTTATTATTTTAATTTTTTTTTGCAATGTTAATATATAAATTACGATATTATTATAAAAATTTCAAGATTGAAACAATGGTTTTTATATTAAATTTATTTTATAATAGTTCTTAATATAAATTATTAACCGTTCAATGCTTGATATGCTTGTTTTTTTTAAAAGATCTTTAAAAGATTTTAAAAAGATGGGGGGGAAAATTTAATTTTATTTTGTTTTAATAAAATATTTTCATCTTAACATCTAAGACTACTTGAATTATTTAATCAATCAAATTAGGTTTCTATCATGAAATGTTTTAGATAAAATTAATTGTAAATTTTTATTATCTTTAAAAGCTTAATTTTCTAGGATTTATCATTAATCTATGACTGAAAATAAAAAATCCAAATCAAAAATAAAAAGCTGGTATTCCAATCGCTATCAGATTGTTGTTGTCCAAAGAAATATTTTATTGTTATTTACTTTAATATCGATGTTTGCAGTTGCAATATCGATCATATTTGTAAAAACAATAATGTCATCCAAGTCTCTTGAGCCTTATGTTATCGAGGTTGAAGAGAAAACGGGAATTGCTACGGTAGTTGATCAAATCAGTGCAGGATATTTAACTGGAGATCAAGCGATAAGAAGATTTTTTATCAATAAATTCCTGCATTTAGCTAGCGGATATGATCCTAAAACTTATAAAACCGATCTCGAAGAAATGCGTTTATTTTCAACTCCAAATATTTATGCAGAATATAGATCTAGAATCAACCCTAGAGAATTAGGTGCAAATTCAAAAATTTCTGTAAGAATTAAATCGATATTATTCCAAGAACAAAATTTAGCGCAAATAAGGATTGTTAGACAAATTGACGTTTTTGAATCTCCACCAAAAACAGTTGATGAAGTTATAACTCTAGGCTTCTATTTTTCACCAAACATTCAACTTACTACCGAAGAAAGATTGATAAATCCTCTTGGATTTCAAGTTAATAGATATTCAATTGCTGAGGAGGTCTTTAGTTATTAATGAAAAATTTAAAAATGACAAATAAATTTCGAATTCTAAATATTTTTAATATCATAATTTTGCTAACAGTAATCTCATCGCCATTATTTGCTCAAACACCTATCACCACTGACTCAAGAATCAGAACCTTAGTTTACAATCCCAATGAAGTTTATGAATTAAAATTTTTTTACAATTATCAATCTTTTATCGAATTTTCTGGAGATGAAGAAATTGAGATGATTTCAATTGGTGAAGCATTTGCATGGAGACTTACTCCAGCTGGAAAAAGATTATTCATTCGACCATTGGAAATTGCAGCTCATACCAATATGACCATCATTACCAATAAAAGAACTTATCATTTCGATATTCGTTCTGATGAATATAGCGGAAAAGCCGATGAAGATTTAGTTTATACGATTCGCTTTTTTTATCCACAAATTGGTCAACCACTTCCAATTCCACCTCAGCTTGCTGTTCCAAATATCGCACCTAGAATTTCAAATCAACCAATTCCTAAACCAAGAATTGAAGAAATTGTTCGTACACCAACTCCGCAAGCCAGAGTTGACGAGCCATTACCTTCAATTATCGAAAGAAATCCCGAAGGTGCAGAATTAAATTTTGATTATCGAGTTGCTGGAAAATCTGACGACATCATGCCATTAAAGGTTTACGACGATGGAGCGGAAACTCATTTACAATTTGCAAATGATAATCTTGTTATTCCAACTATTAGCATGGTTGATAGTTCTGGATCAGAAATACCTTTAACATATGTTGTTCGCGATCGTTATGTTGTAATTCCAACAATCTCAAGACAATTTACTCTTAGATTATCAGATGGCTTGCTGTGCATTTTCAATAATAAATTAATTGACCGTTAAAACCTTGTGAGACCCTATCTTATTTTTTAAAATTATTGCAACCCTCTCGGGCTCTAGCTCCCCCCTTGAGGGGGAGCAGATTTAGAAGGGCTTAACGGTAGTTAAGTCCTTCTAAATCGTGGGGGGTCGAAGGACTAGA
>CAMCSJ010000023.1 GCA_945878005.1 Rickettsia typhi
CAATTCTAGTTGAAAAAAAGTGGTATCGATTAGGAGATTTATCATTTTTTAATTATGCCAAATTTGATGGAATCGCTCAAAAAAAAACCCCTCAAATTTCTTTTAAAAATTTGAGGGGTTGTGAGATTTTAGCTTGGGAGGTTTGTTTGGAAATTAGAATCCGCCCATTCCTGGCATTCCGCCACCCATTCCACCATGTGAATGACCAGCTGAAGCATTTTCATCTTTTTTCTCGATGATTGCACATTCAGTAGTGATTAATAATCCAGCAATTGATGAAGCATCTTGTAATGCACTGCGAACTACTTTAGTTGGATCAACAATACCAGCTTTAAACATATCGACAAATTTATTATTTTGTGCGTCATATCCATAAGAAACTTGGTTTTTATTGATAACTTCATTAGCAATAACTGCACCATCAAAACCAGCATTTTCAGCGATTTGACGAATTGGAGCTTGAACAACTTTTTTGATAATGTTGATTCCAACATTTTGTTCTTCATTAGCACCTTTAAGTTTATCAAGAATTCGACCAGCGAATAATAACGCAGATCCACCACCAGCAACAATTCCTTCTTGCATTGCAGCGCGAGTTGCAGCTAAGGCATCGTCAACACGATCTTTTTTCTCTTTAACTTCAACTTCAGTAGCACCACCAACTTTGATGATAGCAACTCCACCTGAAAGTTTTGCTAATCTTTCTTGAAGTTTTTCACGATCATAATCCGAAGTTGTTTCTTGGATTTGTGATTTGATTGAATTGCAACGAGCTTTAACATCGGTACTTTTTCCAGCACCATCAACGATGGTGGTGTTGTCTTTATCAATGATAATTTTTTTAGCTTGTCCAAGTTGTTTTAGAGCAACTGATTCTAATTTCATTCCTAAATCTTCAGAGATTAATTGGCCATTTGTTAAAACTGCAATATCTTCCATGATTGATTTACGACGATCGCCAAAACCCGGAGCTTTAACCGCAGCGATTTTTAAACCACCACGAAGTTTGTTGACAACTAGAGCAGCAAGTGCTTCGCCTTCAACATCTTCAGCAATGATTAAA
The DNA here is from genome assembly GCA_945878005.1 of Rickettsia typhi. Lineage (GTDB taxonomy): Bacteria > Pseudomonadota > Alphaproteobacteria > Rickettsiales > UBA1997 > CAILUF01. The sequence continues at coordinate 1,064 of CAMCSJ010000023.1, forward strand.
AGTGGACGACTTGATTGAACTACGGCTTCAAGCATTGGAACCATTGGTTGTAAATTAGAAATTTTTTTCTCGAAAAGGAGAATGTAAGGATTTTCTAGTTCAACGGTCATTTTATCAGCATTGGTGATAAAATATGGAGAAAGATATCCGCGATCGAAATTCATTCCTTCAACCACATCAACTTCAAATTCTAAACCCTTTGCTTCTTCAACAGTGATTGGACTTTCGGGACCAACTTTTTGAACCGCATCAGCAATTTTGTTACCAACTTCAGTATCGCCATTAGCTGAGATTGTAGCAACTTGGGCAATTTCTTCTTTATTGCTAACTTTTTTGCTCATCTTTTCTAATTCTTTAACAACTGCTTCAACTGCTAAATCAATTCCTCTTTTAAGATCCATTGGATTAATTCCAGCGGCAACTGATTTAACACCTTCACGAACAATTGCTTGAGCAATTACTGTTGAAGTGGTAGTTCCATCTCCAGCATTATCATTGGTTTTAGAAGCAACTTCTTTAACCATTTGAGCTCCAAGATTTTGGAACTTATCAGATAATTCGATTTCTTTTGCAACTGTTACGCCATCTTTAGTGATGCGAGGAGCACCAAATGATTTTTCGATAACAACATTTCGACCTTTTGGTCCAAGGGTTACTTTAACGGCGTTGGCGATGATATCAACACCTTCGACGATTTTACTACGAGCTTCTGTAGAAAATAAAATTTCTTTTGCGGACATAATTTCTCCTGATTTATTATTTATTAATTGTAAATGATATTTATTGTAAATTGTTAGAAGTTAAGCATTATGCTTTTTCAACAACAGCTAGAATATCTGACTCTTTGAGAATGATTAATTCTTTACCGTTAACTTTAACTTCGGTACCACCCCATTTAGCAAAAAGGACGCGATCCCCTTTACTAACATCAAGGGCGATTCTTTCACCTTTTTCGTTAAAATTACCTTTACCAACTGCAACGATAATCCCTTCAGCAGGTTTTTCTTTAGCAGTATCGGGGATAATAATTCCGCCAGCAGTTTTGCTTTCGGCTTCGATTCGTTCAATTAAGACGCGATCATGTAATGGTCTAACTTTCATAAAAAATTTGTTAGTTAATACTTAAGGAAATTGAAAATAGTCAAAAATGTTTTTGACTTTGGTAGTGCTAAGTTAGTTTTTTTCTTTATCATTGCAAGGGGGATAATAAAATTTTATTTAAATTATTATTAAATTATTTTGGCAGTTAGTTATTTGAGGAGTTCGTCAAGCTTTCCTTCTGCTTCCATTGCGTAGAGATCATCGCATCCACCAATGTGAAAATCATTGATAAAAATTTGCGGAACGGTCATGCGACCATTGGATTTTTTGATCATTTCTTCTTTGATTTTATCATCGGTAATTTTGATTTCGCTGAAGGAAGCATTCTTTCTTTGCAATAGAGCTTTTGCCTTGGTGCAGTAAGGACAAATGTCTTTAGTATAAATTATAATTTTAGTCATATTTAGATAGTTTTAGTTAAGTTTTATATCATTTGAATAGCTTTTAATTATTTAAAATTTAAATCAATAATTATAATTTTAAATTAAAATTAATAATTAATTTATTGGTTTTAAAGAATTTAAAAAAATAAAATTATTGACGATATTTAGTAAAGGTTTAGTAAAGATTTAGTTAAGGTTAATATGCCCTTCCACCTTGTGGTTTTTGCATAGAATTTTGTTGAGTTTCCGCTCCGTAGTAAGCAGGTGGAACGTAATATTGATCGGCATCATATTGCGGATAATATGGTGATGCGGGAATTGCATAAGGGTTTGAATAATATCGTGATCCCGGTGCAGAATTTACTTGATATGGAGATCCATATTGTTGAGCTGGTGGATATTGATAATTTCCTTGGGGATAATTGCCTTGAGGATAATTTCCTTGTTGTTGTGGATAATTGCCTTGGAGATAATTTCCTTGTTGTGGAGGATAATTTCCTTGCTGTTGAGGATTTTGATTTTGTTGACGATAGTAATAATCGGGAGCGAGTCGATTTTGACCTTCAAGATTAGGTTCTTGAGGTGGAACGGTTCCCGGATCAAATCCTGCGCGATCATAAAGGGAAGGATCGCTTCGGCAAGAAGTGGTAATTAAAAAAATACTAAATAACAAAATAAAAAATTTGGGAAATAAAATATTTTGGCTAATTTTGCGAGAAGAAAATTTGGAAATTATCGATTGACAAGCAATGGAAAAAATATTGCAGTTAACGAATTTAAATTTACTAAAAGTAGAAATTAAATTTTTAAAAAATTGCATTAACGAGCAGGACTTGGGAGTATTAAGGAAATTTTTTTTGTTAATTTTCAATCCTTGTTTAGTGGTTGAAATATTCTGGATTATTTTTTTATAAAATTTAAACATTAATATTTGGAGTTAATTACACTTTTTCTCTCAGGCTCGATGTTGTTATATTGGGTTGGTGCAATGTAATATTGATCATAGTCATAAACTTCTTTTTGTTGATAATTATTTGGAAAATTATAAGGATTTTGGTAAAATTGTGAATTTGAATTGTAGTTATTTTTTGGGTAATTTGGTTGTGAATTTTTATTATAATTCGGTGTTAAATAAGGATTATAATTTTGATATTTTGAATTTCTAGAATTATTATTTTTATCACTTTCAATCTTATTAAAATCAGGTCTTGATTGGATTGAGCAATTAAAAATTAATAGACAAAAACATGTTAAAATTAATAAAATATTCACGAAAAACTAAAACGAAATTTGAAATAAATTTAAAATATAGCTAAAAATTTTCTAATTTTTTTACTAAATTTATTTTTTTAAAAAATAAATCGCTAATTTAAATTTTAAACTTTATAATAAAATAACTTAGAATATCAATGCCCAACTAGCAAGGATTTATTACTAAATTAAGTTTAAAATACTTCAATATCCTAAGAATGTTTTATAAAAAAAATTATTAAAAAAACGGGGCATTAAGATATTAACTGTAAATAATAATTTCAACTATCTATTTTAAAAAAAACCATTTAAAAAAATTAAATTTAAAAATGACACAATCAATTTGGCAAGAAAGAGATCGTAAATTTATTAATTTGGCGATTAATTTAGTTAAAAAAAATTTTCAAAAAACCGCTCCTAATCCAAGAGTTGCAACGGTTATTGTTAAGGATGAAAATATTTTAGCTACCTCAATTACTGCAATTGGTGGACGTCCTCATTCTGAAATTATTGCCATAAACAAAATTCATGATAAAAATATTTTAAAAGGTTCGACGATATATTTAACCCTAGAGCCATGTTGTCAATATCAAGGAAAAATTAGTGAACCATGTGTTGATGAAATTATAAAATATAAATTTGCTCGAGTTGTAATTGCTTGCTTAGATTATAATCCAAATATTAAAGGACGAAGTGTTGAAATTCTTCGAAATGCTGGAATTGATGTGGTAGTCTTAAATGATGAAAATGCTAAAGAATTTTATCAAGAATTTCAAAAAGTTCAAGAAGATAAAATCCCTTTTGTGACCTTGAAAATCGCAACTTCACTTGATGGTAAAATTGCAACTAAAGATTTTAGTAGCAAATGGATAACTAATCCTCGATCAAGGCAATATGCCCATTTTCTTAGAGCAAATTGTGATGCGATTTTGATTGGAAAAAATACTTTGATCAAAGATAATCCAAAGCTTGATTGCAGAATAGCTGGGATGGAACAATATTCTCCGCGAAAAATTATTATTTCACAAAGTCTAGATTTTTTAGAGAATCTATTAAATTTTCAAATTTCTCAAAATAATTTTGAGCTTATTATCTTAACGGGATCTAGTAATGAAGGTCAAACTTTTTTACAAGATTTATTAAAAAAATTTCCTAAAAATTTTGCGATAAAAATTATTTACTGTGAAGAATTTGTTGATAAAGATAATTTAACAAAAATTAAATTTTTAGATGCCTTAAAAAAATTAACTAACGAAAATATTAATTCAATTTTGGTGGAAGGTGGAAGTAAGATAATCACTCAATTTTTGCAAGAAGATTTAATCGATAAAATCGTTTGGGCAAGAAGTAATATGATTATTGGAAGTGATGGAATTTCGGCAATTAAGGAATTAAATTTTAGCGATATAAATCAATCTATTCAAAAATTTAAACGAATTGAAACATTGGATTTTGGAAGTGATATTTTAGAAATTTTACAAAAATAACTTATGAGCAAAAATATTAAAAAAATTATTAATCAAGCAAAGCTAACCAAAGTTAATAATTTTAATTTTAAAAAAAATTCCCTAAATTCAAAAATTAACAGCAAGGATTTAAGAAAGCATCTGGGGATGTTTACCACGGGAGTAATAATTGCCTGTGCTAGAAAAAATAATTTTTTTGCTCAGAAATTTTTTAGTGATAAATTTTTTAACGAAAAATTTTATGAAAATTTTCTAGCGGAAAATAATTTTGTAAAAAAAATTGAAGAATTTTGGAATAATTTTGCTAAGGAACAAAATTGGAAAAATGATTTAATAGCTAAATTTTTTCATAAAAATTCCCATGAAAAAAAAGTTGATTTAGCGGATAATTTAAATAAAAATATTGCAGATAAAGCCAATCAAGAGTTGAATCAATCTCAAATAACTAAAAGTTTTTTTAGTGAAATTTTTTTAAATAAAATCAAAAAGATTTTTGCTGATGAATTTTTTGGAATGACGATAAATTCTTTTTCATCGATATCTTTAGATCCAGCACTGATATCTTTTTGCATCGATAATAAATCGACAAATTTAAAATTTTTTAAAGAAAATCGCTATTTTTTGTTAAATGTTTTAAGCCTAGAACAGCAAGAATTGGCATCGGCTTTTGCTACTCCTAAAAATTCCAAAAAATGGAATGTTGAGCCTTATATTTTTAGTAAATTTGGTAATCCTATTTTTCAAAATTCACTATGTTTTATTGAGTGTAAAAAGCATAAGGTTATAAAGATGGGAGATCATCATATCATCATTGGGGAAGTAATAGATTTTGCAAAAATTAGTGATCAACAACCTTTGTTATATTTCAACGGAAAATATCGAAATCTTGAAAATAATAATTCTTAAATTTTCAAAATTATTATTGAATTTTATTAATTTCCTCATTGTCAAAAATCGCTAATTTGTAGTCAACCAAACTATTTTGCAACTCTTTGTAAACCTCAAAAAGTGATGCTTGAGTCGAAGCATTTTCTTGTTCACGAAGATTTACTAAGAAAAAATTACTCGCTCCTTGTTTGAATTTTTCTAACTCGGAATCTTGCAATGTTTGAGCAAGTTTTACTTCTTCTTCCATTAGATAAAATGCTTCATTGATGGTTAAAATTTTTATAATTAATTGATCAATTTCAACTTTGATTTGATCTTCTAAAAGTGCAGTTTGATATTTTATCGAACTTAATTTTGCTTCTGCGGAATTTATTTTCCCTCTTGCTTCTCTGAATTGAAGGGGTAGAGACATAGTAACATTTGCAAAGTTATTAGTTTGTGAGCGATTAAGCGAACCATTTCCTTGATCTTTTGATGCACCAATTTCAACATCCAATTGCGGTTGTAATAAATTTTTTCCATATTTTAATTGATTGGTTTGTTCTTTATTTTTTAGTTTAATTAATTTTATTTCTGGTCTTCTTATTAAAGCTTGTTCGATATTATTTTTAATTTTTTTATCATCAGGAATTGACGAAATTTTTATGATATTTTTTGGTAAATTTTTGATTGAAATTTTTAAAGTTTCTTGATTATCATTGCGATAAAATAAAGAAAGATAAAGCGAATTTACTTCAAATTCTTGGCGAATTTTTAAGAGCGAAGATTTTCTTTTTAATAAATTTTTACGATTCTCGACGAGGATTATTTGAGCAATATCTCCTTGCTTAACTTTTGCTTGAAGTTGTTTTTGACGATTAAGGGATAATTGGTATAAATTTTCATAGATTTGTAAAATTTTACCCGAAGAAAACCATTGCCAATATGCTTTTGAAGCATCTCGACAAATTTCCATTTTAATATTTTCTAACTCAATTTTTCCTTCTTCAACTCCAAGATTTTTGAGCATTATTTCTAAACGATTTTTATCAATATCGCGATCTTTTAACAGCGAAAATTTTGCACCAGCTCGATATTCTCCACGATTATTAGTTAAATTATCACCATCATATTCAGCGAATTTTCCATAAGATTTACGATATCCGCTATAAACTTTTCCACCAAGAATTCCTAAATTCTTTTCGATTTCGGCATTGTAGATTTTTCCATCATAATATCCTTTAGTTCTATCGTAAAAATTTTGTTTTAAACGAATATCAAAAAAACCTTTCGATGCAAGTAAATCAGACTCTAATGATTTAATATTTTCGTAGTAAGATAAAATTTTTGGATAGTTTTTTACTGCAGATTTAATAACTTTTTCAAGGGTTAAAATTTCATTTTCAATATTTTTTTCAAGATCTTTTACGGCTTTTTTTTCGTGATTTTCTTTAATATCTTGAGCTAATGATTTTTGATAATTACCAATAAATATAAAATAAATTATTAAGATTTTTAGAATTATTTTAATCATTTTTATTTTCTAATTTAGTTTTATTTAACTCAAATTTAGCTTTATTTAATTCAAATTCCCCAAATTCGGGTGGAAAATTATTTATTTTTCGCCAAATCTCATAACCCAATTGAACTCTATTTAGTAGTATCCAGCCATATACTTTGGTTCCGTGTCGAATAAATCTTTGATCTGGCCAATTATTATTTTTATCTTTTTTAACAATTACTCGAAATTTACCATTTTCTGAAATTGAAGAATCAACCGATGAAACTACCGCACCAAAAGTTCCAATACTTAATGAAGGCCATCCACTCATTTGGATCGCTGGCCATCCTTCAAATTGCAGACGAACTTTTCGTCCTTCGTAAACTAATGCGATATCATTGCTATCAACATAAATTTCAACGGCTGGATCAGTTAAATCTGGAGCAAAAGTTGCAATTTTATCTCCTGCCTTAACCATGGTTGCATTATTTCCCGAAAGTAATCTTAAAATTATTCCATCTTTTGGGGCGTAAATAATTTGATTTTCTTGGCGAGATAATTTGGTTTCGCTTTCGGCAAGTTCGGATGAAATTGCTTCAATATTGCCAAGAAGTTTTTTATATTCAATTTTTGCTTCTTCGAAATCTTTATTTGAACTTAAGCCTTTTTTTAGTAATTCTTCTTGCCTTAGATAATTAATTTTACCGGTATCGGAAGCGATTTGGGCAATTTGTAATTTGCGTTTTTTAGCATCGCGTTCTTGGCGAATTCTTTCAAGAATCTGGGGATCATTATCAACTATTTCTGCAATGATATCATTTTGTTTAACCTTTGATCCATCGCTTACATAAATTTTTTTTATTCTTCCCGTAATTGGGCTGTTAATATCTTGAGTTCGATCATTTGGATTATTGGCGATAATATATCCAAATCCTTTGGTAGTTTGTTGCCAAGGAGTGATAATTAAAATAATCAAAGAAGTCGAAAAAAATATTACCAAAATTTTTTTTATTAATGTGATGTAATTGGGAATTTTGATGTGATTTAGATTGGTAAATGAATCTAAATCATGATTTTTTTTGTTAGTCATTTATCTCCTAAAAATTGGTTTAGATCCTCAGAATCATTGATTATACAGCTGAAATCTTTTTCAATAAATATTTTATTTTCAAAGTTTTTTAAATCATCATAACGATGAGAAAAATAAATAAACATTCCTTGATGTTCAAGGGTTAAATATTTTAAAATTTTACTGCGGATTTTTGGTTCAAGCATGTCAAGAACTTCATCGGCAATAATTATTTGAGTCTTATTTATCAAAGCTCTTGCAACTTTTAGGAGAATTTTTTCTGACTCACTAAATGGCCATCCACTAGGAAGAATTCTTAAATCCAATCCTTCATTATTTTCCATTACAACATTCATTAGATCAACATTATCAAGAACCATCATCACATAATTTTCTGAAATTTTTTCTTGATTGAAGGTTAAATATTCTCGTAAAGTTCCTTCAATTAATGCAGAATTATCAATCAATGAAATTTGCGAACGAAGGTGATGATAATCAAAATTTTCAATGGCAATGTTATTGTATAAAATGCTCCCCGATATTGGTTTGGTAAGTCCAAGACACATTTCAATAATAATTTTTTTCGTTGAATAACCATTGGTTAATAACAAATAATTTTTCCCTTTTGAAAATTCCAAATCGAATCGATAATTGTTATTGCGATGTTGATATAAAATATTTTGGAATTTTATTTGCTCAATATTTTCTAAAATTTCTTTGCCATGAATTTTTTCATGAGGGATATTTTGAAATTGTGATAATTTTTCAGATGATGAAATTAAATCATAAAAATTCTCAAAATCTCTTCCTAAATTTGCGATGTTATAAAGAGTTGCAGAAATTATTAATTCGCAAGCAACCAATTGTCCAATGCTTAATCTATCCTTTAAAATCAGCCATCCACCAAGTATTAACAATAAAGTTGTTGCAGTTGCATAAAGTACAAAAAGTAAAATAACTTGAATGATGAGATTGCGATAATGAATTTTTCGATCATCTAAATAAAGACCTGTTAAAAAATTAATTTTATATTTCCCGTAATCTCTGCCAATTTGTGATTTGAAGAGAAGGTGATTGCGAGCAATATCTTCAAACCATCCAACTAAATCATATTTTCTTCGACTCTCATTAAATTGATAAATAATTGCTTGGGTAGAAAAATTTTTCCAGATCGAATAGACTGTCAAAGGAATCCCAATGCTAAAGATTAAAAAAAATGGATGATAAAATGCGATCAATATTAATCCAACTAATGACTGAAGAATTATCGTAAATGTTTTGCTTAGTAGCTTGGGAATGGTTTTTTGAATTGCGATAGTTTCAAAAAATCTATTTACTAATTCGGTTTGATTTGATTCTTCAAAATTTTGGTGATTTGCATTTAGAAGAGTCATGCCAATTTCGTAGCTCATCCGAGCAAAAAATCTTCTTTGAAAAATTTCCGTAATGTGAAATTGTAAAATGCTAGCTAATCCGTAGAGCGAAACTAAAATCAGCAAAATAATTCCTAAGATAAAAATTGGTTGCAACATCGCCGTAAAAATCGCGGAGTTGATCAATAATTGAACGCAAATAGGAGTAGCAAGTCCTAAAATGCTTATTGCGATTCCATAAATTATCGCAAGGATAAATAATTCTTTATCGGGATTTAAAATTTTTTTTAGAAAAAAGAAATATTTATCCGAATTTATTTGATTATTAAATGGCTTGAAAAGCTTCTTATTTGTCAGTCTGTACATCGAGAATTTTTTTAATTTAATTTATTGATTAAAAATTATCTAGCACGTTAAGTTGTAAATTTACAATTTTCAAGATTAAATCTTTTTTTTTAAAAAAAATGTCACAAACTAATCAAGGTTATTAATAAATTTTTTTTTATGAAATCTAAATTTTTTCTTTTTGTTGTTATGTCAATATTTTCAATGGTTATTTCATTTTTTTCTGGAGATAAAAATAATCGCAATGCTGAAGCAAAAGCTAAAGAAGAGGCAAGCGATTTTTACCAATTTTCTTTTAAAAATTTTGATGGAACGGATTTAAAATTAAGTAAATTTAAGGGAAAGGTTTTATTGGTTGTTAACACAGCTTCTAAATGCGGATTTACAAAGCAATATGCTGGATTAGAAAAATTATTTCTAAAATATCAAGATCAAGGTTTGGTGGTAATTGCAATTCCTAGTTCGGATTTTGGTGGACAAGAATTTGAAAAAGATGAAGAAATTCAGCATTTTTGTAAATATAATTTTGGAGTTTCATTTCCAGTTTCAAGAAAAGAAATTGTTAGCGGTAATAAAGCTCATCCATTCTACAAAGAAGCCAAACAAATTCTGGGATTTGGATCAGCTCCTAAGTGGAATTTTCATAAATATTTAATCAATCGCAAAGGGCAATTAGTTAAACATTTTAATTCTTATACCTCTCCCGAAGATGAAAAATTTATAAAAACAATTGAAGAATTGTTAAAATAATATTAATTACTAAATTAAAAATATTTTAACAACGTTAAAAATATTCTAACAACCTTTAACAATTCTTAATTTTAAATTTATAATTTAAAATTAAGAATTAGAATTGATAAATTTACCCAATCTTAAAACTTGTGAAACGCTTACTAGCTATTGGCAAGCAAGACATTCCTCATATTTATCATTGCCATTATTAACGATTTTATCATCAACTTTTGCTTCTGATGTATTTTGAGATTTTAATAAATCATCAAAATTAATTTCATCTTTTTGAGTTTTATTAGAAACCTTATCTGCTCTTTGAACCGATGTTGATCTGCAATAATAAAGGCTTTTTAGACCTTTCTGCCAAGCACGAAAATGAATTTCATGAAGATATTTTTTAGAAACATTTCCCGGAAGAAAAATATTTAAACTTTGCGCTTGGCAAATATATTCTTGTCGTTCCGCAGCAAGATCAATAATCCATCTTTGATCAATTTCTTGAGCTGTTTTAAAAACTAATTTTTCATGCTCATCTAAAAAATCAAGATGCTGAACTGATCCTTCATTAATGGTGATTGAAGACCAAATATCTTCGCTATTTTTACCTTTCTCTTCGAGTAATTTTAAAAGATTTTTATTGCGAACATTGAAAGATCCCGTAAGAGTTTTTTGAGTAAATGAATTAGCAGCAAATGGTTCAATTCCTGGAGAAGAATTACCTGCGATTATTGAAATTGAAGCAGTAGGAGCAATTGCTAATTTATTAGAAAATCTTTCATTGATTCCAACTTCTTGTGCATCGAGACAAGCTCCACGTTCATTGGCAATAATTTTTGATGCACCATCAACTCCTTGCTTAATATGTTGAAAAATTTTCTTATTCCAAACTTTACTCATTGCTGATTCCATTGGAACATTTTTACTTTGTAAAAATGAATGAAATCCCATTACCCCAAGTCCAACACTTCTTTCACGCATTGCTGAATATTTTGCTTTTGACATTCCGTCTGGAGCTTTGTCGATAAAGTCTTGCAAGACATTATCGAGAAATTTCATAATATCTTCAAAAATTTTTGGATGATCTTTCCACTCTTCGTAATATTCGAGATTTAATGAAGATAAACAACACACCGCAGTTCTATCGTTTCCTAGGTGATCAATGCCTGTTGGTAAAGTTATTTCACTGCATAAATTTGAAGTTTTAACTTTTAATCCTAATTTTTTTTGATGATCAGGAATTGCGCGATTAACTGCGTCAATGAAGAGAATATAGGGTTCGCCTGTTTCAACTCTAGTGGTTAATAATTTTATCCATAATGCTCTAGCTTTTACAGTTTCAAGAGTTTTACCGGTAAATGGACTGGTTAATTCAAAATCACCATCCTTTTCAACTGCTTTCATGAACTCATCGGTAACTACAACCCCATGGTGAAGATTTAATGATCTGCGATTTGGATCTCCTCCAGTTGGTCGACGAAGATCGATAAATTCTTCAATTTCGGGATGATGAATTGGCAAATAAACTGCAGCCGAACCTCGACGCAAACTTCCTTGAGAAATTGCTAAAGTTTGGGAATCCATAACCTTGATAAAAGGAATGATTCCAGAGGTTTTGCCATTGCCTCGAACGGTTTCTCCAATCGAACGAAGATTTCCCCAGAAACTTCCGATTCCACCTCCTCGAGATGCTAGTAAAACATTTTCATTCCACAAGGTAACAATTCCTGCGAGCGAATCGCTTGATTCATTTAAAAAACAAGAAATTGGCAATCCACGATCAGTTCCTCCATTGCTTAAAACTGGAGTTGCAGGAGTGAACCATAAATTTGCGATATATTCGTAAAGACGATTAGCATGTTCTTGATTATCAGCATAATATCCAGCAACACGAGCGAATAAATCTTGATAAGTTTCATTAGGCATTAAATAACGATCTTTCAAAACTGCTTTGCCAAAATTACTTAATCTTTGATCTTTTTTATTATCAGTAATTACTGCAAAATGATTTCGTGAATGATTTGTAAGATCAGGATTTGAAGATGAAATAATGGATTGATCATTTTTTTTGGAAGAATTTTTTTCGAGAGATTTCTTGGTCATGTTATTTTTAATTAATTTTAGGAGCTTGAATTTATTGATTTAAAACTATATCTAGTAGATAAAACCAAAAATCAACACTACATGTTGTTTTATTACATTTCTAATTTTTAATAAAATAATTGTCTACAAAAAAATTAAATTATTTTAAAAAAATCCTAAAAAAAATATTTGCTTTATTTAAATTGAATTTTATAGTTTTTAACTCTTGGATTTAATACACATCCAATTGCGATTCAATTTACTAAGGTTCTAACTGAGAAATCTAGTTGAAGAATATAGTTAAGAAGTTGATTTTATTAATCTCTTAACTTCAAAATTTATTCTTTAATCAAAATATTGGCTTAGTAATATCGCCAATAATCATGGCCCCATCGTCTAACGGTTAGGACGTCACCCTTTCACGGTGAAAATACGAGTTCGAATCTCGTTGGGGTCACCATTAAATGCTTCTAAATCAGGATTTTAATCTCAGGGTTTTAATCTCAGGGTTTTAATCTCAGGGTTTTAATTCCCAAATCTTATTTTGAGCTTCGAATTTTAAGATTTGAATCTTTTTTAAATTCTAAAATAATTTATCAGTAAAAATCTTTTTAAATTATTATTCCATTCCAGTTGTTAATTTAGTTATTTAGCATTTTTTATTTCCAGTTGATTATTTTTTAAATAAATTAAGTGAGTTTTGTTTTCAAGAAAATTAAAATTATCAATAATTTTAAAAGGTGAATTTGACTTAAGAAAACATTGCGGAAGTTGATATTTAGAGGTTAAATTGACAATCAGATCTAAAGAATTTTTATTTAACAAATCACATAAATCATTAATTTTGCTTCGTTGATTAATTGCTAAAATTTGATGATCATCATAAAAAATTATACAATAATCACTATTAACAGTTTTTGTACATTGTTGACAAAAATTATTTATTCCAGTTGAAAAATCACAATTATCAATAACTTTAAACTTCTTTTCATTAAAATTAAATAACCAGTTTTTTTGCCTTTTTGAAATACGAATTTCTTTAGAGAATCTAAGTCCAGTTTCGGGATGATATAATGCATAAAATTTTTGATTATTCGCAAAAGTAAGAATTGGCTTAGCAATAAAAGAACCAATTAGAAAAGTTGAAATAAAAATTATTCCGGCAATAAATTTTAATTTTTTATGATTTTCTAAACAAAATAAAAAAATTGCAATCGAGCTTAAGGCTAGAGAAATCTGGGGAAGATGGGGAGTTGTAAAAGTTGAAAAATTAAAATCACTAAAAAAAATAATTATTTTTTCTAATAAAAAAATTCCCAACTTCATGATTAATAATCCATAATTTTCAAGATTAAAAATCATCAAAAATAATGATAAAAATCCTAAAGGCATAATCACAAAACTGGTTAATGGAATAGCGAAAATATTGGATATTGGAGCAATTAAACTAAAATTATGAAATGCATTCATTAAAAAGGGTAGGGTGGCAATTTGAATGATGGTAGAAATAATAATAATTTCTTTTAGGTAATGATAAATTTTGGCAATAAATCTTACTAATCGATTAAAAAAAAACTTTCTTTCTTGGATTCCTTCCAAGGTGATTTCTTGATTAGTTTTCTTCAAAACATAATCGTGATAATAGCAAATCATGATCATAATCGCAATGAATGATAATTGAAAGCTTAGGTTAAAAAGTAAGTAAGGATTAAATAAGGTAAGAATAAAAAAACTTAACATTAACGCTCTTTTGCTGTTAAATCTTTCAGAAATAAAATAACTTAATTGAAGCAATAAAACCATTAGAAATGCACGTTGAGCTGGGATTGGTGTTCCTGCAATTTTTAAATAAAAATAGCTTGCCATTAATGCAAAAATTGCCGAAATTTTTTTTAAATCATATCTTAAAGCAATTGCCGGAAAATGGCTTAATATAAAACGAAATAGCATGAAAAAAATTAAACTTGCTAAAGAAAGATGAAATCCCGAAATTGAAAGTAAATGTGATAATCCGCAATTTCTAATTTTTTGCAGTAATTCGTTGGAGATATTTGATTGATCGCCAATAAGCAATGCTAAAGCAATTCCTCCTTCATTATTGGGTAATATATTTAATATTTTTTTACCAATAATTTGTCGTAAATTTCGTAAAAAATCTTCATGAGTTATTTTAGGAGAATGTTCAATAATTTCAATATCACCAATAACATAGCCATAACCTGAAAGTTTTTTTAATTTTCCGTCAATTTGGTGATCAAAATCATCCAAAAAATCTTTTGATTTGGAAGGTTGAAGTAAGCTAAAAAATCTAATTTTATCGTTAATTTTTAAATCATAAAAATTATTGGTTAAATTTACGGAGATATGGGGTGGAGGTTTAGCTAATTGTAAGTTATCCTTAACTTTTAGCCAATGATAATTTTGATAATTTTTTTGATAATCAAGAAAGACTCGATCAATTTCTTGATAATCCTTGAGGTTAACTAAATTTTTAAATTTTGTTTTGGATATTTTGTCAAAATTATGATTTTTTTTCTTTGATTTTTTATTTGCGGAATTGTTTTTTTTGGATTTTTTTTCACTATTTTTTTCTTCAGTTTTTTCTTCAGTTTTTCCCTCAGTTTTTCCACTATTTTTTCCCAGATTTTTTTTGTTAGTTTTCTTCTTGGTTTTCTTTTTAGTTTTTTTCTTGGTTT
>CAMCSJ010000024.1 GCA_945878005.1 Rickettsia typhi
ATCATGTTGGATAAAATTCAAAAAAATCGAGGTGGGGAAGTTGATGAGGATGAGGCAAGAAAACTTTCTAAAGAAAAATTAATTGAAGGCAGAAGACCGAATTATATTTTATCAGCTAAGGTATCAGAAATATTGGGCAGAGAGGTTGAGCATACCGAAAAAAAAGGTTTTTCCGATGATGAAATTAGTAATTTTATAATTAAGCATTTAAAAAATTTTCCAAATGGGCAAAACAGAAGGCAGATAAATGATTTGGTTTGGAAGTATTTACCGGGAATTTTGAATGAAAAACAGAAAGTTATAAAAATTAATTATATTTTGGCTAAACTAAATAAGAAAAATATAATAAAAAACTTTGGATCAGATAGAGTTTCATTGTGGAAATTATTAGAAAATTATTAGAAAATTATTAGAAAATTATTAGAAAAACTCATTTTAATCCTTGAAAACAATGGATCCAAAAAAATCGGATTTTTCATAAAATAAATCATAAAGTGATTTATAAAGTAAATTATAAAATGATTGATAAAGTTCAAATAATAATTAAAAATTCTCTGAAATTTTAAGAAATCACCCTAGTTTTGATATTCCAAAGATAATTCTTTTAGATAAAATTTAGAAAGGGCGAGGTATGGAAGTTGATGAGGGTGAAGCAAGAAAACTTGCTTAAAAAAACTAATTGAAGGCAGAAGACCGAATTATATTTTATCTATGAAAGTGGCAGAAATATTAGGCAAAAGGTTTAATCGTAACGATAAATTAGAAATTTTTTAAAAAAAATAATAAAAAATTTTCACCTTTTTGATTGGTAATTTTAATTTTTTTTGCCTCTGTCATTTTAAAATTTAACGATATTAAATTGATTAATTTTTAAATATTTTAAGTTCCACAAAATGTCTGTAAAACCTTTTGGCTATTGGTTGGAGGAGTATGATAAAAAATATTTTTTTCATCAAAATTAAAAGGGTTTTTTAAAACTTCTAAAAATTTTTCAAGCGGTTTAAAATCCAAATTATTTCCCGCATCAATAACTTCTTGAACAATGTGATTTCGTGCAATGATATAAGGATTAATTTTTCGCATTTTTTTGGCAATTTTCTTTAAAATATTTTTGTTACTTAAATCATATTCTTGTTGCAATAAATTTTGCCAAGATAAAAACCATTTATAATATTCTTCATCCTTGATTATCAAGGGTTTTTGGGATAATAAATCATCGCTTAAATTAAAAAAACTTTGCTGATAATCGCATTTTTTTTGTTGTAAAATTTCTAAAAAATCATTAATTAATTTTGGTGGAATTTGTTTTTCAAATCCAAGTTTTTTCGCGATAATTTTTTGATATTTTTCATCAAATTCTTTTTCAAATAAATCTAAAATTTCTAATAATTCTTGAGAGTTTTTATTGACCAATGATAAGCAATTTGCTAAAATCCACAAATTCCATTTAGCGATTTTAGCCTGATTTGCGTAAGCGTAACGACCATTTCGATCAATTGCACTAAAAACTTTTTTAGCATCATATTCATCTAAAAATGCACAAGGTCCAAAATCAATTGCTTGTCCACTTATCGCCATATTATCACTATTCATGACACCATGAATAAAGCCATTGGCTTGTAGCTTCGCCAGCAAATTTGCTTGAGCAAAAACAATATCGCTAAATAATTTTGCAATTGATTTTGTGGAAGAATTTTCTTGAGGAAAATGGCGATTTATCACATAATCACAAAGTTGTTTAATGGCATTGCTATTGCCTTTTGAGGCAAAATATTCAAAAGTTCCAACGCGAATATGACTTTTAGCAACACGCGCAATCACCGCTCCCATATTGACTTCTTGGCGATAAACTGGTTCATTGGTTATGCATAAAGTTAAAATTCTTGTTGCAGGAATTTGTAAATAATGCAAGGCTTCGCCAATGATTAATTCTCTTATCCCTGCACTCAAGGTCATCAGCCCATCACCACTTCGAGAAAATTTTGTTGGTCCACTACCCTTCAACTGAACATCGAAGCGTTGTGTTTTGCTGACAATTTCGCCAAGCAAAACTGCGCGACCATCACCAAGCTGGGGAACAAAATTGCCAAATTGATGTCCCGCGTAAGCAAATGCGATTGGAATTGAACTGGAATGAATTTTTTGACCCGAAAAAATTTCCTGATAATTTTTTTTAAAATTTTTTGGGATTTGTGATTTTTTTGAATCTTTTTTTAGTAAATTTAACTCTTGAGCTAAATCAAAATTGAACTGAACCAAATCTGCCTTGGGGAAGTTTTTAGGAGCAATTTTTTGATAAAAATCACCAGAAAATTGATCGTGAAAACTATTTTCAAAATTTAACATTTTTTTACAATTTTTTCCAATTTTAAAAATCTTAATTTTAAAAACAAATTGAAATTTTATAAATTATTAAAAACATTTAACTTAATTTCAATTTTAAAATTTATATTTTGATATTCGGTATTTTTATTTACAATTATCGATCTCAAATAAAAATTACTGAACTGCAATTCCCCATTTTTTGCCGAGATATTTTTCAACTGATTGTCGTTCTTCAGTATTTAAAGCCCTTGAAAATGCGATGATCTCACCCATTTTTCCAATAAATCCAGAATTATATCCGCCATTATTATTATCATCTCTGAGTCCAATTAAGAGTGGCGAGAGAGTTGAGCCATAAGATCCGCCCATATTTTGAGTATAACTTCCACCCGATCCAACCAGAGCCTGTTCACTTCCTCCATTTTTATAAATTTTAATATTTGCCAAAGTTCCTGGGGTAAGTGGACTACTTAAAAAAACCATAGAAATAACAGTTGATTCACTCTTAACAATTAAATTTCCATTAGAAATTGTTCCAATGCCACAACCCGAATGAACACCAAAATTACCAGATGTAACATTAGCAACAGCTATGCCAATTTCTGCATTCTTAGCACAGTTTTGAATTGGATACATAACCATGAATTTTTGTCCAACGACATCATCAGAATTAAAAACTATAAATAAAGTTGCTGAACCACCAGCAAAAAATGGACTAACATTTGATTGGCTTTTTAAAAAATATGCACCGTTAAAATAAATTGCTGGCAATCCGTTTATACCGCTACTTCTATAGATTGGCTTTCGAGCTGAATCTGTTTGAACTAAATTAATTTTATCAGAAATTGTAAAAGGATTTAAATCATACCAACTGCTCAATTGAGAGCTATCACTAACTTCGGATTCGATAAAACTTTTCTCCATAACTGTATCATACCATGCATAAAGGTCTTTGATTGATGAAACTGGAGAGCTTGTGGTTATTGATCTTGCTGACAATAACTTCATTGCTAACACCAATCTCGAACTTTGTGTCACCCCAGCAACCAAGATACCGATGATTAAAATAACAATTGATAATTCAATTAGCGAAAAAGCTTTTTTCAATGAAAATTTATTTTTGTTAATTTTCATTAAGTATAAATATAATAATTATTTTTTAACTAATTCTAACAATAACTCAACATTTTCAATAGGAGTTGCTGGAAGAATTCCATGACCTAAATTAAAGATAAAGGGATGATCTTTGAAAGTCTGTAATATATTATTAACTTCGAATGTAATTTGTTCTTTCGTTCCAAATAATTTTATTGAACTGATTTTATTGAACCGCAATACCCCATTTTTTGCCGAGATATTTTTCAATTTCTTTTCTATCTTCCGCACTAAGTGCTCGGGAAAAAATTATTACCTCACCAATAAATCCGCTATAATAGGCATTTAGCGATGAACGATGATCAAATCTAACGCCCAAATATAAATTATAATTTCCTACAGCATAAGCTCCATTTAATCCAGAATTATAACCTCCTACATCAGCAGTTAAAGCTAATTCACTTCCGCCATTTTTAAAAATTTTAACATTGCTTGTACCTCCATTTGTTAATGGGGTTGATAATAAAACCATTGACACGATAATTGGAGAATTATTGACGATAATATTTCCGGGGGTTACTGTTGCCCTATTACAACCCGAATGAATTCCAAAATTTCCACTGCCTTGATTTCCCGTTGTATGACCAATCTCAATATTATTTCCGCAAGTTATGTAACTTTGGGTAATTAAAAATCCTTGCTGTAATGCATTAGTTGGTTTAAAAACAAAAAAGAAAGTTGCAGATTGCGAACCTAAGACCGATGGATTATTAATATCAGTATTCATAAAATCATTTCCATCAAAATAAACAGCTGATAAACCATTTATTGACGAACTTTTATAAAGCGGTTTGGACGCAAGATTGGTTTGATTAAAATTAACTTTAGCTGAAACTATTTGTGGATTTAAATCATACCAATTAGTAAGTGCAGATCCATCCGAAGCTTCTGCCTCATCAAAACTACTATCTAGAGATGTTTCATACCAAGCGTAAAGATCTTTTATTGAAGAAATTGGTGAATTTAGCGTTAATGATCTTACGGAAATTTGTTTCATTCTCGAAACTAATCTTGAACTTTGTGTTACTCCCGCAACCAAGATACCGATGATTAAAATAACAATTGATAATTCAATTAGCGAAAAAGCTTTCTTCAATGAAAATTTATTTTTGTTAATTATCATTAAATATAAATATAATAATTATTTCTTAACTAATTCTAACAATAACTCAACATTTTCAATAGGAGTTGCAGGAAGAATTCCATGCCCAAGATTAAAGATAAAAGAGTGATTTTTAAAACTCTGCAATATTTTATTAACTTCTTTGGTAATTTGTTCTTTCGTGCCAAAAGCTAATAAAAAATTATCGAGATTTCCTTGAATTATTGCTTGATGTTTTTTTTGCAATACTTCATTTGCCCAAGTTGGAGCAAGGTTTTGATCAATTGCCAAACAATTTGGCTTTACTGTTTCAAAAAAATTTTCATAATTAATTCCAATATTTTTTGGAAAATAAATTACGGGAATATGCGGAAATTTTTCTTGCAAAGTTTTAACAATTTTTTGAGCTGGAGCAATCACCCATTTTGCTAATTCAAATGGTGGTAAAATTCCTGCCCATGAATCAAAAATTTTAACGATATCAACTCCTGCTTCGATTTGCTTCGATAAAAATTCAATAACACTTTCCGTTAAAATTTCAATTAATTGTGAAAAATTTTGCGGATTTTGTAAAGCTTTTTGACGAACTTTTTCAAAATTTTTTGATCCACCTTGCTCAATTATGTAACTCGCTAAGGTCCAAGGTGCACCTGCAAAGCCAATTAAAGCTTTATCATTTGGTAATTTTGATTTTGTTAAACTAATCGCTTCAAAAACTGGTTTTAAATGATTATTAATTTTTTTTATATCAAGTTTTTTTAAATCTTTTTCAAGAGAAAAATCCGCTAATTTTGGACCGTGATTTTTTTCAAAATTAACTTTAATTCCAAGTGCATCTGGTATAACTAAAATATCAGAAAAAATAATTCCTGCATCAAAATCAAAACGTTTTAATGGTTGTAAAGTAACTTCGCAAGCAAGTTTTGGATTATAACATAAATCTAAAAAATTATCGATTTTTGCCCTAGTCTCTCTATATTCGGGAAGATATCTTCCTGCTTGACGCATGATCCAGATTGGTGGATTTTTTTCGATAATTTTATTTTGTAATACATTAATTATTTTTTTCATTATTCTTTATGTTATTATTAGTTAACCATTTTTGTTAATTAATTTTTCTTAACAATTTTCTTAACAATTTAGGGTTATATTTTTAAAGGTTTTTTGGTAGTTATTAACAATTTAAATTTCGTAAAAAATTACTTTTTTACAATCATAAAATTGTTAAAAAAATGTTAATAAAATTAATAAGTTTTTCATTTAGAATTTTTTGTTAATAAACTTGATTTTATTAACAAGTTATTAACAACTTATCACCATAAAATTTTGATTTATTTTTAAATTATAAAAACATGTATTTTCAAATTAATATGAAATAATTTTATATAAGTTGAAATTATAATGGTAAATTTTATTAATAATTTTAAATCTTAAAATTAAATTAAAAATTATGAAAAATATTATTGAACAAAAGTTAAAAAAACAATTTGCTCCTGAATTTATTCAAGTTTTAGATAATTCTCATCTTCATAGCGGACATTCAGGCAGTAGACCTTCAGGCGAAACTCATTTTGCTATAAAAATTAAATCTAATATGTTTAAAAACTCTTCTAAACTAGCAATTCATCGTCAAATTAATAAATCACTAAGTGAAGAATTTTTAAATGGAATGCATGCTTTAGAAATTGAGATAATTAATTAGAATTAATTACTTTTAAACAATTATTGATTGAAAGTAATTAATTTAACTATTCTTTTTTTCTTTAACAGAAGATAATAAAGTAATCTGTTTTTTCTCGCGTTCATTTTGCTCTTTTTCAGTGAGATAAGTGAAATCTTTTGCTTTATTTTTTTCTACTGCTTCCTTGTTAACTTTAAGAGATTTAATATCTTTTTTAGAAGGAATTTCAAACATTGCATCAAGTAAAATATTTTCAGTTATCGCTCTTAATCCTCTTGCTCCAGTCTTTCTTTCAATGGCTTTTTTGGCAATTGATTTTAAAGCTTCATCGTCAAATTCAATTTCGACTTTATCAATTGCAAAAAGTTTTTGATATTGTTTGGTAAGTGAATTTTTTGGTTCATGTAAAATTTTTGTTAAATCATCTTCACTTAGCCCATCTAGCGGAGCGATGATTGGAAGACGTCCAACAATTTCAGGAATTAAACCGAATTTAATTAAATCATCAGGTTCAACCTTGTTGAAAATATCTTTACGATTAGTATCGTCTTTTTCTCTAATTTCTGCACCAAAACCCATACTAGCATTTACTCCGCGAGCCGAAATAATTTTTTCTAAACCTGAAAAAGCTCCAGCACAAATGAATAAAATATTTCTGGTATCAACTTGAACATATTCTTGTTGCGAAGTTTTTCTACCTGGTTGAGTTGGAACTGATGCAACGGTTCCTTCAATGATTTTTAGCAATCCTTGTTGAACTCCTTCGCCTGAGATATCTCGACGAGTATTATCTTCAGATTTACGAGCAATTTTATCGATTTCATCGATATAGACAATTCCTCTTTGAGCTTTTTCAATATCGTAATTTGCAGATTGTAGTAAGCGAGCAATGATATTTTCCACATCATCTCCAACATATCCTGCTTCGGTAAGTGAAGTTGCGTCTGCCATAGTGAATGGAACATCGAGAATTTTTGCCAAGGTTTGAGCAAGTAAGGTTTTTCCACAACCAGTTGGTCCAATCATTAAGATATTGGATTTATTGATGTCGATATTATCAGTTCCAGCTATCGAAGGATTATCAACTCGTTTATAGTGATTATAAACTGCTACTGCTAAAACTTTTTTGGCATGTTCTTGTCCAACTACATAATCATCAAGAATTTTTGCAATTTCTTTAGGAGTTGGTTTTGATCCATCAGTTTTATGTAAGGGAGATTTTTTAGTTTCTTGTTTTAAAATATCCATGCCTAATTCAACGCATTCATTACAAATAAAAGCAGTTGGACCAGCAATTAACTTTTTAACTTCATGTTGAGATTTACCGCAAAAGGAACAATGAAGTTCTTTTTCTCCGTCTTGTTTTTTTACCATGTTATGATTTTATTGATTGAGGACGTTTATCGATTACTTCATCGATTATGCCAAATTCTTGAGCTTTGAGGGGAGACATAAAATTATCTCTCTCCATTGATTTTTCAATGGTTGAGAGTTTTTGTCCCGTATGTTTGGTATAAATATCGTTTAATCGACGTTTTAAATTAAGGGTTTCTTGAGCATGTATTTCAATATCAGTTGCTTGACCTTGATATCCTCCACTTGGCTGATGAATCATGATTCGTGAATTTGGTAAAGCATATCTTTTGCCATGCGCTCCTGCTGCTAAAAGTAAAGATCCCATCGAAGCAGCTTGACCAATACAAACTGTTGAAACATCAGGACGAATATAATTCATAGTATCATACATTGCTAAGCCAGAAGTAACAACTCCTCCTGGGGAATTAATGTAAAAGAAAATATCTTTTTTAGGATCTTCTGATTCAAGAAAAAGCAATTGAGCTACGATTAGTGAAGAAACTTGATCATTTACTGGACCAGATAAGAAAATAATTCTTTCCTTGAGAAGTCGAGAATATATGTCAAATGATCTTTCGCCTCTAGGAGTTTGTTCAATAACCATTGGAACTAGATAACTAGCTTGTTCGTTAATTTGATCTATCATGAGTTAATAATTAATTTAAGTAAGTTAGTTGATATATTTTTTGAAATTATAAATAGAATTTTTTTTAAAGCAATCTTGAAAGTCTCAAATTAAAATTGTAAATTACAAATAAAATTTTCAACTTTCTAATTATAAATTAAAAAAAAATGACTCAACAACAAAACAATAATAATGATCAAAACCTAGAAAATCAAGACTTAGGTGAAGAACAAAAAATAATTCAAGATAATAATCAAGAAATAATTTCTCAATTAAATCTAAAAATTAAAGAAATTGAGCAAAAAAATAATGATCTAAATGATCAATTGTTAAGAACCTTAGCAGAGCTTGATAATACTCGCAGAAGATCGCGCGAGGAGTTAGAAAAAGCTAATAAATTTGCCATTGCTAATTTTGTAAATGAGCTTGTAATCATTGTTGAAAATTTTCTTATGGCTAGCGAAAATGCTCCTAATGATGAAATTGAAAAAATTCCTTCAATTAAAAATTATGCTATAGCAATAAACCTTACCAAAAATGAATTGCTAAAAATTTTAGAAAAAAATCAAGTAAGAAGAATTTATCCGCTCAATGAAAATTTTGATCACAATTTGCACGAAGCGATTAGTAGCGTTGAAAGTGATGGTCAAGAAGGAATTGTGTTGCAAGTAATTCAAGCTGGATATGAAATTTCCAATCGCTTAATTCGTCCTGCATTGGTTGCGGTTTCAAAGCCTAAAAATAATTCCTAAATCATTAAATATTTTTTAAAAAAACTCATTAAAACTTAAATAAAATTCTTAAAATTTTTAGAGTTTAATTTTTAAGTGTAATTTTTAAAGTAAAAATTTAGTTGCAAATTTTCATAAGTTTTTTTAAATTATTATTCAGTGAAAACTAGAATTTGTTTTAGGTGGAGTAAGTTTTTGATTTTTATTAATATAAATAATAAAATTATTGCCTTAATTCGCCTAGATTAAATTAGGATTAAAATAAATTTGTTAAATAAATTATAAATAGATTTAATAAAATAGAAATATTTATAAAATTTTGGGATTGTAGCTCAGCGGTTAGAGCAGGACGCTCATAACGTCTTGGTCGCAGGTTCGATCCCTGCCGATCCCACCAAATTTAAAGAAGAATTTTAAGTAAATTTTAGGAAATTAAAATTTAAGTATTAATTTAAAAATTTATCTTTAAGATTAATTACAGTATAGTTATTAAAGGCTTTAAAATAAATTAAATCCTTTAATTTTTATAAGACTAGTTTAAACTTTAAACTATGTTTTCATCTAGTTGATTCTAGGGTTTGCAAATGTCAAATTTAAATAATTTTAAATTTTTCTACCTTGGTTTCTATGTTCAATTTTTATAAAAAATATGCCAAAAGTTAAAACAAATAGTAGCGCAAAAAAACGTTTTCGCGTAACTCGCAATAAAAAAGTACTGCATAAACAAGCAGGAAAAAGACATAATCTTGATAAAAAAAGTCAGTCTCGCATTAGGAAACTTCGCAAATCAGTTCCGCTCTCCGAAGGTCATTCAGCGAGTATTCTCAAATTCAAAATGCCATATAGTCGTTAATTAATTTCAACTATTGTCAACAATTATCAAATTATTTTATTTATTTTATTAGGAGTTATTTATGAGTCGTGTAAAAAGAGGTGTTACCAAAAAAGCTAGACATAAAAAAATTTTAAAGCTTGCCAAAGGATATCGTGGACGTGCTAAAAACTGTTTTCGTATCGCTATTGAAAAAGTTGAAAAAGCTTTAAGATATTCTTATCGTGATCGCAAAGTTAGAAAAAGAGATTTTCGTGGATTGTGGATTCAGCGAATCAATGCTGGAGTTAGAGAGCATGGTTTAATTTATTCAAAATTTATTAATGGATTAAAATTAGCAAAAATTGATCTTGACCGAAAAGTGCTTGCTGACTTGGCAGTTAAAGAACCGCAAACATTTTTAAAAATTATTGAAAAAGCCAAAAAAGCTTTACAAGAATAAAAAAATTTTAAATTAAAATTTATCAATAATTAACTATCCAATAATTAATTATTGATAAATTAATTATTAAGATTAATACCAATTATCTCAAAATTATTTTGCTTAGAAGTGCTAATTTTGAGGTTAAAATGGCATTAATCATTGAAAAATTATTACGGAAAATTCCTCGGAAAATTTTTATAAAATTTCTTGATAACCAAGCTTAAAAAATTAACTTTGGTTATTTGATATTTAAAAATATTTTAATTTTCTATAAATTTTCTCCTAATTTCCCCTAATTTTTCTTAAAATTTTTCTTTCGCCAATTGTTTAAATTAACATAATTTAGCCATGAAACTTTATAACGCTTTAGTTAAAAAAAACCAATTAGGAAAAATTGAAGATATTATCATGATCAAAGAAGGTTTTTCTTGGAAAGCCTTCATTTTCAATGCCATCTGGTTTGTTTATCATCGCATGTGGAAAGAGATAATTATTCTTTTGGCAATTAGTTTTGCTTTTGGTTTTTTTGCTAAAATGTCAAATGATTTCGATAAAGCATCTCTACAATTAGCATTATTTTTTATGGTCTCTTTAAACGCTAATCATTGGCTATGCGATAAATTCAAAAGAAAGGGTTATGATTTTGTGGGAATAGTTTTTGGCAATAATAGTACTAACGCCAAACTTCGCTTTGTTCAAAAATTGCAATTAAAAGAATTTGATACCGATCAATTTGGCGATGCCTTTCTCAATCCTAAAGAATATCAAGCTTACAAAAAATTACACCGAAAAAAATCATGAAAATTTTTATAATTGATTATGGCGCAGGTAATGTTGAATCGGTATTTAATGCTCTTAAAACTATTAACGATCAATTAAACATTATCATATCTAGCGATATCAATGAAATTAAATCTGCCACTCATCTTATTTTACCTGGAGTTGGAGCTTTTGGTGATTGCATTGAGGGTTTAAAAATATCACAAGGTTTTATCGGCGAAATGCGAAAACAAATCGTTCAAGAAAAAAAACCATTTCTGGGAATTTGCGTTGGAATGCAAGTATTAGCATCAATTGGTTATGAAAATGGCGAACATCAAGGTCTAGGATTTATCAATGGTAAAGTTGAAAAAATTAATAATCTAACTGCTGATAATAAAATTCTCAAAATTCCGCATATGGGCTGGAATAATTTACTTATCAAAAATATCAAACATCCTTTGTTGAAAAACATTGCTGAAGGTGATCATTTTTATTTCGCAAATTCTTACCATTTTATTTGCCAAAATGATAATAATGTTTTAGCTCAAATTCAATATGGGGATAATAAAATCAATGCTCTAATTGCCAAGGATAACATAATCGGAGTTCAATTTCATCCCGAAAAAAGCGGTGAAAAAGGATTGATTTTTTTAAAAAACTTTATTGATTGGCGTCCGTAAAATTAAAATATAATATTCCTAATATTAATTAATTATATATCACCACTTTAATATTTCTTAACAATAATGACTAAAAGTTATTCTCTTTCACAAATTATCAATAAGGCCTTATTTGACAAGGAAAATGGCTATTATCGAAATAAAAATCCCTTGGGAAAGAGTGGTGATTTTATTACCTCGCCAGAAATTTCACAAATATTTGGTGAAGTATTTTTAAATTATTTATTATATATTTTTTCAGATAAAAAACCCAAATTATCGCTTGTTGAAATCGGAGCAGGAAGAGGTTTTTTATTTAGCGATATTTTAAAATCGCTAAATAATTTGGTAAAAAAAAATCATGCCTTAGCTCTTGATTTTATTGGTAAGGCAAGTTTTCACATTGTAGAAATTAATCCAGTTTTAATTGATATTGGACGTAAAAATTTACAGGATTTATCATCAATTTTTAAAATCAACTGGCATGAAAATTTTGATGATTTTTTACTGGCAAAGCAAGGTGAAATTTATCAATTTAGTAATGAGTTTTTTGATTGTTTTCCAATTGATCAATTTGTTAAAACCAAGCAAGGATGGTGCGAGAGAGTGATGTCATTTGAAGATTATGATAAATTTTCTAATCCTCAAATATTTACCGCTAACTTCACTTCACAAATCGATCAATTTGTAAAAAGTCAATTACCAATCAATTCCCAATCACAAGCAAAAATCAATGCAGTTTTTGAATATAGCAAAGAGGCAAGAAGCTTTATGAATCAATTATCGCAATCACTTCATCAACATGGTGGAATTTCAATAAATTGCGATTACGGCTATTATGATTATGATTTCGCTAATACTCTCCAAGCCGTGAGTAATCACCAAAAAATTGATTTTATTGATTCGCTAAGCGGATGTGATATCACTTCACATGTTGATTTTTTTGCTCTTGATAATATCGCGAAAAACTTTAATCTTCATACATCTTTGATTTCACAAAGGCAATTTTTGTTGGAACTTGGAGCGTTTGAAAGATCGCAACAATTGATCACAAAAAATCCAAGCATGTCGCAAGAAATTGCCTCGAGCTTGGAAAGGTTAACTTCGCCACTAGAAATGGGCGAGCTTTTTAAATTTCATATTATTTGGCGATGAGTCTTTCACAAAAAAATAATTCAAATAAAACTCAAAATTTAGAAAATATTGAGTTAGTTTTAAATAATGATTTTCCGCAAATTATTGAGGAATTTCCTAAGAAACTTTCTAGTGAATTTCAAATCGATGAAGTGCTTGAGCTTTTTGCCCTACCCTTTAGCGATTTAATTTATAAAGCATCACAAATTCATCGTCAAAATCATAATCACAATGAAGTTCAAATCAGCACTTTGCTTAGCATCAAGACAGGAGGATGTCCAGAGAATTGTAAATATTGTCCTCAATCAGCTCATTATGATACGGGTCTAGAAAAACAAGGATTAATGGCAATTGATAAAATTTTAGAATCAGCACAAAATGCCAAAAATGCAGGAGCTTCTAGGTTTTGCATGGGTGCAGCTTGGCGAAGTTTACATGATCGCGATGTCGAAAAAATTTGCGAAATTGTTGAAGCGGTTAAAGAAACTGGCTTAGAAACTTGCATGACTCTTGGAATGCTTACCGAATCACAAAGTAAAAAATTAAAAAATTCAGGATTAGATTTTTACAATCACAATATCGATTCTTCGGAAGAATTTTATTCAGAAATTATTTCAACTCGCAATTTTGAAGATCGTCTTAACACTTTAAAAAATGTTCGTGAAGCTGGGCTAAATGTCTGTTCGGGAGGAATTGTTGGAATGGGCGAAACTCGCAAAGATCGCGCTAAAATGTTAATTATTCTAGCTAATTTACCTAAACAACCCGAATCAGTTCCAATCAACATGCTTGTAAAAGTTAAAGGTACGCCTTTGGAAAATATTGAAAATCTTGATCCATTTGAATTTATTCGCACCATTGCAGTTGCTAGAATCATGATGCCTAAATCTAAAGTTCGTCTTTCCGCAGGAAGAGAAGAAATGAATGAGCAAACTCAAGCCTTATGTTTCTTGGCTGGAGCTAATTCAATTTTTTATGGCGAAAAACTTTTAACTACTCAAAATCCTCAAACCATAAAGGATCAAGAATTATTCGCCAAGCTTGGAATCAAGGGAGTCTAAGTTTAAAGCTCTCCTAGCAAATTTCACTCCTGCTTTAAATCCCGTGTTGCTTTAAATTTCGTCTTTAAATTTCGTTAATTGTCATTTTCAGTTTTAAAGCCTTAGTTTTTTTAGGCCTTAAGTTTTCAGCTTTGTAATTTTCTTTAGCCCTAAATTTATTGATAATTTTATAGAGATATTTTCAATAAATTATAATTTATTTAGTTATTTTTAATTTAACAAATTATTTTACTTTTAAATTATATTATTTAAATTAACTTAAAACTCCCAAGAAATATAAATTTATAAATCATCACCTAAATCATGTTAAAAATTTTTAATTTACCCTTTTCCAATATAATTATATCTATTCTTGGGCTTTACTGCATCTGGGCAAGTATTGTTTTGCTAGATTATCAAAAAATTGATAAAAATAATATTCCTGCTTTCATAATTCAAGAAAGCAAATTATCAAAAAAATCAATTAATGATTTTGCCAAAATTAGCGATGCCAAAAATATTTGGCTAATAGCTGATGATAATGATTTCACTAAAGCTAATAAGCTTATCAAGGAAAGTGCTGATGCAATTTCTTACGCCAATCAAATTGGTCGACTTGATCTAGTTTCAATTTTTTTAGCAATTATCGCAGTAATTCTTGGCTTGGCTGGAATTATCGGGTTTTTGCATATTAGGGATATGGTTAAAACACAAATAGAACGAATTGCTCCAAGCGAAATAAAGCGAATTGCTCCCAAGCAAATTAAAAAATATTTGGATGAACAATTTGAAGAAGGAGGAAATATGAATAAAAAAGTCAAAGATTTCACCAACAAAGAAACTCAAAAACAATTTAAAGAATATACAAAAACATCAATCGAAAATGAAAGCATTAAATTATAAAATATTGTTGTAATTGAAGATTGTAAAATTAAAATTTAACTACCAAATTAAAAATAAACTTATGATTAAAGAAAAAGAAAAAAAGATAATTGATCAATTGATAAAAGATTATAATTCTAATCAAGAAATTAATGATCAAATTCCTGTAAATATTTTAGAAAAAATCAAGGAACAAAATATCGAACTTAACGAATTATGTTATGATTTACATGATGAGGTTTTGGGAGAGATAAAAAAAGAAAATGGTAAATATAAAATTAATATTCAAGGTTATGATTTTAACTATCGCAGGCGTTTTACCATGGCTCATGAACTTGGGCATTATAAGCTCCATAAGGATTTGCTCGATGATGAAGGGCTTGATGATGGTCTATCCTATGAAACTATGTATAGAAAAAATGCAAAAATTTCTTCAATGGAAGAGACGCAAGCCAATAAATATGCAATTGAGATGCTCGTTCCTAAAGAATTAATCATATCAATTGTTAAGGAGCTTAATAAGATTAAAGAAATTCCTAGAATCATTGATGAAAATGGTGAGGCAAATAATTTAAATTTAATAGAATATTTATCTAACAGATTTGAGGTTTCCAAAATAGCTTTGGGCTTTAGATTAAATCAGCTTTATAAAAAAAAGGAGATCTGAGATTTACAACAATTAAAATCAATTAAAATAAATTAAATTTATGTCAAATTACGAAAAAAAAATAAATGAAATGGGGATTACTCTACCAACCCCTGCAACTCCAGTTGCGAACTATGTTGGATTTGTGAAATCCAATAATATAATTTTTATCTCTGGACAATTACCTTTAGAAGGTGGTAAACTCCAAGGTATTGGCAAAGTTGGCAAGGAAATAAATGCAGATGATGCAAAAAA
>CAMCSJ010000025.1 GCA_945878005.1 Rickettsia typhi
GAAGTTTTTGATTCAATCTAAATAAATCTATTGTTGCATTAATGTCATCATAGGTTTGGGCATTTAATATCTGAACACTTAGCTTATCAAGCTCTTCGCGAATCGATTCTGAAATTGTTTTTTTAAATTTTTTTATCAAATTATTAATCTCAAAAATTGATATATCTTGATCTGGACCACGAAACATATTATCATCAATCTTATGCAATGATATCATCGACAAAATAGTTTTATTAAGATGAATATGATTACCCTGACTAACAAAAACTATAAGAGAATTTTCAATTTTTTGAACAGCATCTCTAATCGATATTTGATAGATTGGCGTTGCAAAAAGAGCTTGGTGAGCCTGCATAATTCTATTATGGGTTCCAGGCAAACACATAAAATCAATATCAGTAGTTTGATCTTGATATTGATGAGCTGGAAAAATTATTAAATTTAACATAATTTTCCCCAAAACATCTGATTTTTTTTCAGGGCGAGAATTTTCATAGATGTTTGCAAGAGTAAGACCATGCTCAATGAAAAACTTCATTAAATCAATTATGGTAGAATCATTACGATCTTTAATGCTATTATAAAATGCACTAACATCATGATTTCTAAGGAGAGTTGCGGTAATTTCTTTAATATCATCACTATTTGCAAATATATTATCAAAATAATCTGCAAAGGCGATTAGAGTTTTTTCTATTTTATCATTATTTACTTGTGAATCACCTTGTGTTGCGGTATTCCAAAAATTAAATAATTCAACCAATTTTTGAATATGTTGATTTCGAAGTTGATCCGCTGAACTAATTGTTTGTATATTTAATTGAGGAATATCAAGATCATCAGGACTAGCAACAGGTTGAAACAGTAAATGATTAGGCTCTAAAATATTTGCAACCATAAAAAAGATTTTCTAAATAAAACAAGTTATAATTACTTGTGATTAAATTAATTATTTTTTAATTGTAAACCCTTAATTATCTCTTTGCTTAGTAGAATTTTAAATAATAAATATTTTGAGATTATTATTTTTCTTCAATTGTTGAGATGTGATTTTCTAAAATTTTTTCACTGTTTTTTTCATCAAGATTTTCTTCAACAAAATCTTCCTCATCTTCATGGTTAGTTAAAATTTCAGGAATTTTTTTACTAGATTTTAAACCTAAATCTTTAAATTTTTTAGCTTGAGAAATTAAATTTCCACGACCCAGAGATAGCTGATTTAACGAGGTTTCGTAAGTTTTATTTAATATTTCAATTTGGCTACCAATTTTTACAAAATTTTCTGCAAAACCAACAAACTTATCGTAAAGTTTTTCAGCAAGATTAACAATTTCCATGGCATTTCGATTTTGCGATTCTCTTTTCCAAAGATCATTGATTAATTTTAAACAAATAATCATGTTAGTGGAACTTACCAGTAAAATTCTTTTTTCATAAGCATAAAACCATAATTGGGGATCGAAATTAATAGCCAATAAATAAGCAGGTTCAATGGGAATAAACATCATCGTAAAATCTAGAGATTGTTGTAAATCATCATATTTCTTTGCAGATAAACTATCTATGTGAGAATATATTGACTTTAAATGATCTTCAATAAAAGTTTTTTGAAGTTGTTGATTATCATTAGCACAATATTTTTCATAACCAATTAAGGAAACCTTAGAGTCAGTAATAATCAATCGATTATCAGGTAATAAAATTTGAAAATCTGGACGAAGATTTTTCCCTTCTTCATTAACAAATGATTTTTCGCGGAAATAATGAACATCCTTAACTAGTCCCGATTGCTGGAGAATTGATTCCAAAATCATCTCTCCCCAATTGCCTTGTTTTTTAGAACTTCCTTTTAAAGCATTGGTTAAATTATTAGCTTCTAAGCTAATTTTGTTACTATTTTCTTGCAAATCTTTAACTACTCTCTCTAGACTAAATCTCTCCTTAGCTTCTTTGTTGTAAACTTCGTTAATTTGTTTTTTAAATTCATCGATATTTTGTCCAAGTGGATTTAAAATTGTTTTTAAATTATTAAAATTTGATTCCGAAAATTTTTGAGATTTTTCTTCAAGAATTTTATTCGCTAAATTTTCAAATTGAGTAAGAGAATTTTGCTTAGAATTTGCAATGTCATTTTTTAAAATTTCATAATATTCTTGTAAATTTTTATTTTCAAAACTTAACTCTCCGTTGGTTTTTTCAAGATTTTGTAATTTAACATTAAGTTGAGAAAGTTGATTTTTTTGATGATCAAATTCAATTTTAATGGCATTAAATTTTTCCTCAAAAATTTTTTTTTCATTATTAATAGCTAAAAAATTTTGCTCTAATTCCTTTTTTTCACTTTCACTTTTATCAAATTTTTGAGTTAATTTTTCAAAATCATTATTTTGATTTTCTATTTGTTTTTCACGATTAATGATTCGTTCTTGCATTACAGCCAATTGCTTTTCAAGTTCAATAATTTTTAAATCATCATTACCGCTCACCGGATTAATATTTGATTTTTTTTGAATTTGATAAAATTTTTTAAATAAAATTATTCCCATAAATCCAAGAATAATCGCTATGATAATTATCATTAATATTTGAGTCATTCTATTTTATTTTATTGTAAATTGGTGATTATAAATATTTTTAATTAATATTAATTTATTTTAATTAATATTAACCAATTATGCTCCATGGCAATTTTTATATTTTTTACCACTTCCGCATGGACATTGCTCGTTTCGCGAAACTTCTCCCCAGCTATTTGGATCATTTTTATTTCGTAAATTTGGAGGAATTTTTTTATTACTAAA
This sequence comes from Rickettsia typhi, assembly GCA_945878005.1. GTDB lineage: Bacteria > Pseudomonadota > Alphaproteobacteria > Rickettsiales > UBA1997 > CAILUF01. The sequence goes on from CAMCSJ010000025.1 coordinate 2,802, forward strand.
TCCTGATAATTCTTTAATTGGCTTAGCTTCACTTTTTACATAAGCTGGATCAACTCGAGTAAGAATATTTTTTTGTTGCTTATTTTTGCTTGGCAATATTGATGAAATCGATTTAGGTTCAACTTCACCTTCTTGATTAGCAGTAATTTGAACATGGGATAATCTCGAAACAACTTGCTCTTCAATTCTCATCATCATTTCTTCAAAAAGATTAAATGCATCTTTTTTATACTCGATAAGCGGATCTTTTTGAGCGTAAGCACGAAGGTTAATTCCATGACGCAATTTATCCAAAGAAAGTAAATGATCTTTCCATTCGTGATCGATAGTTATTAAGAAAATTTGTTTTTGAATTTGTTTAATAATTTTATGATCACATTCTTGTTCTTTATTTCTAAAATGTTTTTCAACTTCATCATTTATTAATTTTAAAATCTCTTTCTCCCCTACTCCATCTTTAGCAGATTCAGTTTCTAAATCAATTTTTAAACCATAAATTCTAAAAATTTCTTTGGTTAAAATATCAATTTGCCATTGCATCTGATAAGAATTTTTAGGAATACAATCCGTAACCAAATCTTGATTTATCGCAGAAATATATTCATTAATTTTCATAGAAACATCATCACTGCTAATAATTTCAAAGCGTAAATTAAAAATATTTTTTCGCTGATGATTGACAATATCGTCATATTTTAAAAGGTTTTTACGAATTTCATAATTACGATTTTCAACTTTCTTTTGAGCTCCAGCTAGGGTTTTAGTAATCCATGGATGAAATATCGCTTCATCATCTTTTAATCCAAAAGTTGAAAGCAAAGATTGCAATTTTTCTGACCCAAAAATTCTCATTAAATCATCTTCCAGTGAAATAAAAAATTTCGATTTTCCTGGATCACCTTGTCTTCCCGATCTTCCACGAAGCTGATTATCGATTCTTCGACTTTCATGTCTCTCAGTTCCCAAAACAAATAATCCTCCTGCTTCAATAGCAATTTGTTTATCTCTTTCAACTTTTGCTTTGATTTCTTCAATTTTTTGTGGATCAGTTTCTTTTCCAATCATAACTTCTAGATTTCCGCCTAGCATGATATCCGTTCCTCTTCCTGCCATATTTGTAGCAATGGTGATGGTTGAAGGAATTCCTGCTTGAGCAATAATTTCCGCTTCTTGATCGTGATATTTTGCATTTAAAACATTGTGAACCAATTTATTTTCTTTGAGTAATTTTGATAAATATTCTGATTTTTCAATACTCACCGTTCCCAAAAGAATTGGCTGTTTTTTCTCGTGAGATTCTTTTACTGCCTTGATTATTGCTTGATATTTCCCTTTTTCATTTTTGTAAATTTCATCATCTTCATCAGCTCTTAAAATTTTGCGATTAGGTGGAATTTCTACAACTCGTAAATTATAAATTTCTTCAAACTCAATTGCTTCATTCATTGCAGTTCCTGTCATTCCAGCTATTTTATCGTATAAACGAAAATAATTTTGAAAAGAAATTGATGCTAAAGTTTGATTTTCATTGCGAACTTTTAAACCTTCTTTTGCCTCAAGAGCTTGATGTAATCCATCGGAGAATCTACGACCTTCTTGCATCCTTCCCGTAAATTCATCGATAATAACAACTGATCCATCTTTGACAATATAATCAATTTCATTTTTAAAAATTTTATGAGCCTTTAAAGCTTGATTGACATGGTGTACCAAAGAAATATGAGCAGGATCGTAAAGCGAAGAATTGGCATCAATAGCTTGGGAAATTTTCAACATTTTCTCAATATTTTCAGTTCCAATATCTGTTAAAAAAACTCCACGATCTTTTTCTTCAATTTGAAAATCGCCTTCCACTAATTTTGGAATTAAGCGATTAATTTCATCATAAAGTTTTGAATTATCATTGGTTGGACCAGAAATAATCAACGGAGTTCTAGCTTCGTCGATCAAAATCGAATCTACTTCATCGACAATAGCAAAACTTCTTCCTCTTTGCACAATATCGCCAAGATCATATTTCATATTATCTCGCAAATAATCAAAACCTAATTCATTATTGGTTGCGTAAGTAATATCGCAACCATATTGAGCTTTTCTTTCATCATCTTCAATGTCATTGGTAATACATCCTACGGTTAATCCTAGAAATTCGTGAATTTTTCCCATCCAACTAGCATCTCTTTTAGCAAGATAATCATTCACAGTTACCACATGAACATTTTTTCCTGTTAAAGCGTTAAGGTAACAAGGCAGAGTTGCAACTAGAGTTTTTCCTTCTCCCGTTCTCATTTGAGCAATTTTTCCTTGATGCAAAACAATTCCACCGATCAATTGAACATCGAAATGACGCATATTTAAAACTCTTTTAGATGCTTCACGAACTACCGCAAATGCTTCGTGCAATAAATCATCAACTTTAGCATTATTAGCTAAACGATTTTTAAATTCTAAAGTTTTATCTCGCAAAGCAGAATCACTAAGCTTTGATAATTCTGGTTCAAACTGATTAATTTTATCAACATCATTTTGCAATGATTTAATAAAACGATCATTCACTGAACCAAATATTTTTTTAGCAATTAATGAAAACATTTAAATTTTATTTATAATTAATATTTTTGATATTCTTTAACATATCTTAATTTTATCATTTAAAATATTTATTTTATCAATTTTATTTGTAAAATTTTAGCATTTGTAAAATTTTAGTAAATAGTTTTAATATCAGCTCCACAATTAATCAACTTTTCAGCCAATCTTTCATAACCTCTTTCTAAGTGATAAAGTCGATTAATGGTTGTTTGACCATCCGCAACTAATCCAGCCAAAACCAATGAAACCGATGCGCGAAGATCAGTTGCCATAACTTCTGCACCCCGAAGTTTTGCTACACCTTTTACCACCGCAATTTTACCATGCGATTCGATATTTGCTCCCATTCTAGCTAATTCCAAAACATGCATAAAACGATTTTCAAAAATATTTTCTTCAATCGTTGAAACTGAATTTGCAACGGTCATTAATGCCATAAATTGAGCTTGCATGTCAGTTGCAAAACCTGGAAATGGATGAGTGGAAATATTTACCGATTCAATAAAATTTTGATTTCGTGAAACCTCAACGATATTATCGCTGAGTTGTTTAAAAATTAAACCTGCTTTTTGTAAATCTTCTTTGAACCCCGTCATTACCCATTCTTCTAAATTGTGAAGTCTGATACAACCTCCCGTAATTCCAGCAGCAACTGCGTAAGTTCCTGCTTCGATTCGATCTGCAATCACTTGATGATTTGCACCATACAATTGATCAACTCCTTGAATTTGAATTTGCGAAGTTCCTGCTCCAGAAATTTTTGCTCCCATGGCATTTAAGCATTTTGCTAAATCAATAATTTCAGGCTCACAAGCAGCATTGGAAATTAAACTTTCTCCCTTAGCTAGACTGCATGCCATCATCACATTTTCAGTTGCTCCAACCGATACTTTTTCAAAATGAACATGATCACCTTGAAGTCGATTATTCAAACTTTTTTTTACATTTGCCTCAACATAACCTCCCGATAAATCAATTTCGACTCCTAATTTTTCCATGGCTTTTAAATGCAAATCAACTGGACGAGTTCCAATTGCACAACCTCCAGGTAGGGAAACTTTAGCCTTACCAACCCTTGCCAATAATGGTCCTAAGATAAAAATTGACGCACGCATTTTGCGAACTAATTCATAAGTTGCAATAGGATTATCAATTGATTTTGCTTGGAGAATCATTGCTCTTCCTTGATTTCCAGAATCAGGGTGATTACCATCAAAATCAATTTCAATACCTAAATCGATCAATAAATTTGCCATGGTTGCAATATCAGCAACATGAGGAATATTGGTCAAAACCAATTTATCGGCAGTAAGAATTGACGATACCATCAATGGCAGTGTAGCATTCTTTGCACCACTGATTTTAATATCGCCAAATAATTTATTTCCACCCGTAATTACCAATTTTTTCATATTGTTAGCAATAACTTAATTATAATTATTTTCATTATTTTTGTTTACTTTAAATGATGTTTATTTTTAATCAATAATAACTATTTTAAACTAATTATTATTTTATTTTTCATATTTTTGAACAAAATAATCAAGCAATTTTAAGCCAAAACCCGTTGCACCTTTTACTGCCATGGCATCACCCTTCCCTTTCCAAGCTACTCCAGCAATATCTAAATGAACCCATTTAGTTTCGCCAATAAATCTTTTTAGAAATTGAGCTGCGGTAATGCTTCCTGCTCCTCTTCCGCTTCCAACATTTTTCATATCGGCAATATCGGAATTGATCATTTCGTCATATTCTTCGCCAATTGGCAATTGCCAAACTAGTTCTCCCGTATGTTCTCCGCATTTTTTTAAATGCAATGCTAATTCATCATCATTGGAAAATAAACCAGCATAAACATCGGCGAGACTTACGATAATTGCTCCCGTTAAAGTTGCAAGATCAATGATTAATTTTGGTTTGAATTTAGTATTGGTATAATGCAATGCATCAGCAAGAACTAATCGACCTTCCGCATCAGTGTTGATAACTTCAATAGTTTGTCCCGACATTGAGCGAACTACATCCCCAGGTCTTTGAGCTCTTCCATCTGGCATATTTTCCACCAAACCAATAACTCCAACAGCATTAATTTTAGCTTTGCGTTGAGCGAGATTTCTTAATAATCCCGCAACTACAGCTGATCCAGCCATATCGGTTTTCATATCTTCCATATTGTTCGATGGTTTAATAGAAATTCCACCCGTATCGAATGTAACTCCTTTTCCAACAAAGGCAAGCGGTTGATCGCCTTTCTTTCCTCCATTCCATTTTAAAATGATTAATTTAGATTCAAATTCACTTCCTTGACCAACTCCAAGCAATGCATTCATGCCGAGTTTTTTCATTTGTTCAATTCCTAAAATTTCAACTTCTAAACCTTCTTTTTTTAAAGCTTTACAAATTTCGGCATAACTCTCTGGATTAAGGATATTAGATGGTTCAGAGACTAAATCACGAACAAAGAAAATATTTTGAGCAAGAATTTCTAATTTAGAAAATTCTAATTTATTTACTTTTTCGTCAGTTACTAAAAAATCAATTTTGTTAATTCTCAAATCTTTATTTTCTTTTTTATTAACGAAATATTTATTGAATCGATAACTTTGCAAAAGCATGCCAAATGCCAATTGAGCGGAATTTTTGCTATGATTTTTATCTGCAAAAATAATTTTTGCATCACTAAATTTTGCTCCATTAACAAAGGATAAAATTTTTGCACCAAGTTTTTGCAAAGCTAATTCATTGAGTTTTTTTTCTTCACCAATTCCAACCAAAAGCTTGGTTATTCCTGAATCTGCAACCATTTGAAATTGATTTAATTTTCCAGTAAAATTAAATTTTTTCTGAGCATTTAAAATTAAATTATCTTTGGTTTTTTCAATATTTTCAACACTTAACAGCAAGACTTCAATGGCGTTAATTGGAAGGTCGATAATTTTAGATTTATTAGAATTACTGGTTTTAATTACCGATTTATCTGATAAATGATTGATAAAGTTTATTTTCATATTTAGTTTAAAAGTTAAATAATTTGAGGAATTGGGTTTGATTTTTTTAAAATTAAATTAATAATTTTTTTTAATCCAGTCAAATCTAAATTAAATTATTGAATCTAGATTTTATAACATTTCAATTTTAAAATTTATAACAAGTTTTATTAAAAAAATTTAATTACCTAATTTCATGGATTTTTTTCTGGTTTCTAGTTTGGCAAGTCTGGGTTTTTTTGGAGGATTCACTCATTGCACGGGAATGTGTGGACCATTGGTAATTTCGCAAGTGAGCAATAATTTATCCAAAACTTCTTTGATGAATTATAATTTTTTAACTCGCTTAAAAAATTGCGCTTTAATCCCTTATCACCTCGGCAGAATTACTACATATAGCTTGATTGCCTTGATAAGTAGATTATTAGTAAAATCATTTGACGAAACTCGTTTTTATGAAATTTTTTCAGCAATTTTGTTAATAATTTCAGCGAGTTTTTTTCTAAAGATTTTTTTAGAAGATAATGATTTCTTTTTAAAAAAATATTATTTCTTAAAAAATTTAATTTTAAAAATCTTTAGGATTAACAATAATTCTCCTCAAAATTTTGCCAAAGATAATTTTGCCCAAAATAATTTTATCCAAGATAATTTTGCCCAAAATAATTCTATCCAAGATTCTAATAAAAATTCTAGCAATAATTCTAGCAATAATGCTGGAAACATTTCCAGCAATAATTCTAGAAGTAATTTCAATTTTTTTAGAAATTTTTTGGTAAATTTATTAAAAAAAAATTTTGATAAATTTAGTAAAAAGTTTTTTTTAAAATTTATTCATAAAAAAATTTCTCAAAAATTTAGTAAGTTTTTTGCAAATCCTCGCGGATTAAACGGATTTTTTCTGGGAATAATTTTAGGTTTCTTACCATGCGGATTGATCTATGGAGCTGTAAGTATTACCTTAAATTTTTCATCACCAATTTACAGTGCAATTGGCATGATTATTTTTGGAGTTTCGACATTTCCAGCACTTTTTTTTACGGGTTATTTTGGAGGCTTTATTTTTAAATTTAAGTCTTTAAAATTCCTAGCAAAATTTATTATTTTTTTAAATATCGCAATGCTTTTAATGCTTGCGATCAAACAAATTTTATTATGAGCAATATCATTTCCAAATCAACAGATTCCTATAGTCAAAGCGTTGATTATAATTACCAAATCGTTAAATTTTTTACGATAAGTGCTACTTTTTGGGGAATAGTTGGATTTCTTGCAGGAGTTTTAATTGCTTCACAAATGGCATATCCAATTTTAAATTTTAACTTAGAATGGACAAGCTTTGGAAGACTTCGTCCTTTACATACTTCTGCAGTAATTTTTGCTTTTGGTGGAAATGTCTTACTAGCAACAAGTTTTTTTGTGGTTCAGCGAACCTCTCAAGCAAGGCTTTGGGGAAGTGATGGATTGCATAAATTTATTTTTTTTGGATATCAAATTTTTATTGTTTTAGCAGCTTACGGATATTTAACTGGAATCACTCAAGCCAAGGAATATGCCGAACCAGAATGGTATGCAGATTTATTGTTAGCAATTGTTTGGGTATGTTATTTCTTGGTATTTATCATGACTTTAAAAAATCGTCGTGAACCTCACATTTATGTTGCCAATTGGTTTTTCTTGGCATTTATTGTCACCGTTGCAATATTGCATATCGTTAATAGTCTCGCTATTCCTTTACGCATTGATAGTTCACAAAGCTATCCAATTTTTGGTGGAGTGCAAAGTGCAATGATCCAATGGTGGTATGGTCATAATGCAGTGGGATTTTTCTTAACCGCAGGATTTATTGGAATCATGTATTACTTCGTTCCTAAGCGTGCTAATCGTCCAGTTTATTCTTATCGCTTATCAATTCTGCATTTCTGGTCATTAATTTTTATCTATATCTGGGCTGGTCCGCATCACCTTCATTACACTGCCTTACCTGATTGGGTTCAAACTTTAGGAATGACATTATCGATCATGTTGTGGATGCCATCTTGGGGAGGAATGATCAATGGAATCATGACTTTGTCAGGAGCATGGGATAAATTACGAACTGATCCAGTTTTACGATTTTTAATTACCGCAGTTGCGTTCTACGGAATGAGCACTTTTGAAGGTCCATTAATGTCAATAAAAACTGTCAATGCTTTATCGCATTACACCGATTGGACAATTGGACATGTTCACTCAGGAGCATTGGGATGGGTTGCGTTAATCAGCTTTGGAGCTTTATATCACATGGTTCCATTATTATGGGGTAAAAAAGAACTTTATTCATTGAAATTAGTTAGTACCCATTTCTGGCTTGCAACAATTGGTATCGTGCTTTATATTACCGCAATGTGGATTTCTGGAATCATGCAGGGCTTGATGTGGAGATCATATGATGAAATGGGTTTTTTAAATTATTCATTTATCGAGATCGTTAAAGCTTCGCATCCGCTTTACGTAGTTAGGGCATTAGGAGGATTATTTTTCTTAGGTGGAGCTTGCATAATGGCTTATAATTTTTATAAAACAATTAAAAGCAAAAATTAACTAAATAAAACTAAAAAATTTAACATTAAAACAATAATCAAAAAACATTAATTACAAATTTATTTAATATTCAAACTATGCTAAAGCATCATGACAAAATTGAACGCAATTCAATTTTACTTTTAATTCTCACCATCATTGTAATTTCGATTGGAGGAATTGTTGAAATAGTTCCGCTATTTCGCATTGAAACTACTATTGAAAAAGTTGATGGAATTCGTCCTTATACTCCGCTTGAATTAGTTGGAGCAAAAATTTATAAAAGAGAAGGATGCTACGGATGTCATTCTCAACAGGTTCGTGTTCTTCGCGATGAAGTCGAAAGATATGGACATTACTCAATTGCTGCAGAAAGCATGTATGATTATCCATTTCAATGGGGATCAAAAAGAACCGGTCCAGATTTAGCAAGACTTGGTGGAAAATATTCTGACGAATGGCATACTCGTCATTTAATCAATCCTCGAGATGTTGTTCCTGAATCAATAATGCCTGGATATAAATTTTTAATTGATCGCGATGCAGTTTTATCTTCGATTGGTGATGATATGAATGTCCTTAGAAAACTTGGAGTTCCTTACAATGATGAAATGATTCAGAATGCAGTTTCAGATGGAATGCTTCAAGCATCCACTGATCGCGAGGTTGAAGGATTATTAAAAAGATATGGCAAAAAAGTTAATATTCGTGATTTTGATTCTAATGCCAATCGCGTTACAGAAATGGATGCGTTAGTTGCTTATCTTCAAATGCTAGGAACTCTGGTAGATTTTAGTAATTTTGAACCAATTGGATATCACAAAAAAACTCTTAAAGAAAAAATTTCTAATCAAGAAAATTCCTCTTCTAAAGATGAATCTCAAAATATTTCTGAAAATAATAATGATAAAAATAGTGAAAAGAATTCAAATAAATCTCTCCCAAATAATCAAAAAATTAATGATGATAATGATAAAAATATCAACAATATAAACACTGAAATGCTCAATACTAACAAGCTTAAAAACGATAAACTTAATGTCGAAAAAATAACTGAAGAAAAAATTAATGAAGAAAAAATAAACACCAACCAAATTAAAGAAAATAAAATAAAAACCAATAAATTAAATTATAAATCAACAGAGGTTAACTAAAAATGCTAGAATTAATTATTACCAATTCTCCAATTATTGCGACAATTTTTTTCTTCAGTTTTTTTTGCCTGATCATTTTTTGGGTTTTCAAAAAAGATAGCAAACAAAAATTTAATAAATATGCACAAATTCCCTTTTTAGATGGTGAACCTGTAATCAAGAATATTGTTAAAAAAAATAACAAAAAAAATTTTAAATCAATTTTTAGTTTAAAATTTAACAAAAATAAAATTTAAGGAAATCAATTAATTTTTTAAAAAAATGAGTGAAAATAAAAATTTGCCAAAAAATTTATCAAAAAATTTATCAGGGGGAAATCAGGAAAATATTTCTGAAAAAAACTCTCCAGATACCACGGGTCATAATTGGGATGGGATTAAAGAATATAATATCGGAGCACCTCGCTGGTGGTTAATCGTTTGGATAATTTGCATAATTTGGGGAGTTGGATATTGGTTTTTTTATCCAGCAATTCCAACCGCTTACGGATCAAATCAAGGTTCACTAAAATGGAGCAAATATTCACAACTAGAAGAATCGCAACAAGAAATTAATGATAAAAAAACTATTCATCTTGAAAAAATTTCCAAATTATCATTTCAAGAAATTCAACAAGATCAGCAATTAATGGAATTTGCACTAAATGGTGGAAAATCTGCTTTTCGTGAAAATTGCTCTGCTTGCCATGGTCAAGGAGCGCAAGGAGGAAAAGGTTATCCTAATTTAAATGATGATGATTGGCTTTGGGGTGGAAAAGTTGAAGATATTTATCAAACTCTTCTTTACGGGATTAGATCAGGACATGATAAATCTCGTGCAAATCAAATGCCTAGTTTTGGGGTTGATAAGGTATTAAAAAAAGAAGAAATTAATTCGACAATTCAATATGTTTTATCCTTATCCAATAAAGGAAATAAAAATTCTAAGGATTTAATTTTAGGTGAAGAAATTTTCAAAGCTAATTGTATAGCTTGTCATGGCAATGATGGTAAAGGTAATCAAAAATTAGGTGCACCAAATTTGACTGACGAAATTTGGCTTTATGGAGAAACTAATGAAGAACTTTATAAAACCATTTATTTCGCTCGAGCTGGAGTAATGCCATTTTGGATAAATCGACTTGACGATAATACTATCAAGCAATTATCGCTTTATGTTCACTCGCTAGGAGGAGGTGTAAAATAGCAAAATTAATTATTAGCGAAATTATTTTTAATTTATTTTAAATTATTGCTTTTAAATTAAATTACTTAAATTATATTTGTTTTAATTAATTTTATTTTATTAAATAACAACACCAAACACCATTTTATTCATGAATCAATTCACCATTGAATCAACAATACATCAATGCGCAAAAGCATTTTATTTTTGCTTCTTACTTAGTTTCCTTATTAGCATATTAAGTCTGGTTAGCTCAATTTATTCGATGCAGATTTTAGATCGAGTCCTTGCAAGTAATAGCTTTGAAACCCTTTATTATCTAAGCTTAATTGCTTTAATATCGCTAATTTTTTACGGAATTTTAAATCAAATTAGATCGATAATTCTTTTACAAATTGCCAATCATATTGAGAGAAAATTTTTAGAAATATTATTTGAAATAAGCTTTAGAAAAAAAGATGAAAATTGTCAAATTAACCAAAATATTAAAAATCTTAATATTATCAAAAATTTTATCACCAGTTCAAATTTAACATTAATTTTAGACATACCTTTTGGAATTATTTATTTAACTGCGATATTTTTGATCCACTGGATTAATGGCTTAACCACTTTATTTGGAGCAATAATTCTATTACAAATTGGCTATCTTCACGAAAAATCCAATAGCAAAATTACTCCTAAAATCACGAAAATTCAAAGTGATATGAATAATGATCTAGAATTAATTAATCGCAATTCCCAGTCAATTATTGCAATGGGAATCAATAAAAATTTAAGCAAAAATTGGCAAGAAAAAAATTATCAACTTTTAAAAAAATCTAATATTTACAATATTTTAAATATTAATTTCAGCAATATTGTCAAAACATTTCGGATGATTTTACAAATTGCAATCATTGGAATTTCGGCATTAATGGTGATGAAAAATGAAATGTCAGCTGGAGGAATTATCGCATCAAGCATTCTTGTTAGTAAGGCATTGCAACCATTTGATAATATCACTGGATTATGGCAAGCTGTGAAAAGTTTTATTCAATCTTATAAAAGCTTAAATATTTTATCACAAAATTATTTATTAACTAAAAATAACAAAATAATTCTTAGCGATATTGGAGCAGAAATTATCGTCGATAAATTAATCTTCAAACCTCCCAACTCAAATAAAATAATTCTCAAAGGTTTATCATTTAAAATTAATCAAGGTGAAATTTTTGGAATCATGGGAGATTGCGCAAGTGCAAAAAGTATTTTAGCAAAAATTCTTATTGGTATAATAAAACCAAATTCTGGAAATGTTGTAATCAATTCGGCAGATCTTTTTGATCAAGATCAAGAAGAATTTGGTAAAAATTTTGGCTATGTTGCACAAAATATTGAATTATTTAATGGCTCAGTAAAAGAAAATATTGCAAGAATGGCGAATAATTTCGATGATCAAGAAATTATCAAAATTGCTAAATTATGTAATATTCATGAAATGATTCTTGGTTTGGAAAATGGCTATGAAACCTTAATTATCAAGGATTATAATAATATTTCTGCAGGACAAATCCAAGCTATTGCAATTGCAAGAGCATTTTATGGCAATATCAAATTAGTTATTCTTGATGAACCATTTAACAATCTTGATTTAAATCTCCAAAAAAATTTTAAGAAAATTATTAATTATGCTAATATCAACAAAATCACTATCGTCATTGTTAGTAATCAATTAAATCTCTTAAATTTATGTAATCGAATTATGATTTTAAAAAAAGGAGAAATTAAGGAAATTATTTCACAGCAATAAACAATGATTTATTAAATTTGCTAAAGCAAATTTAGAATTAAAATTGAATTGCTTCACGGCGAATGAAATGCATTTAATTAAATTTGCTAAAGCAAATTTAGAATTAAAAATGACTTAATTAAATTTGCTAAAGCAAATTTATACTTAAAATTGAATTGCTTCACGGCGAATGAATCGCCGTATCCGCAATGAGTTTTATTTAATTAGTTAGTTTAATTGGTTAGTTTAATTGGTTAGTTAGATTGGTTAGTTAGATTAGTTTAATTAGTTTAATTATTTGAATTTAAGAAAAGTAAGATTTGTCAACAAGAATCACCAATTCTCATGAAAGCTAAAGATTTTTTAATAAAGAAAAACAATAATTATCAAGAATTATTGCCTAAAAATAAT